>JAHZJB010000054.1 GCA_022601135.1 Actinomycetes bacterium
CGTTCGTCACCATTCCGCTGCGCGATGACTGGCGCAGCCTCGTCGAAGACGGAAAGGTGTACATCGCCGGGATCCGGCCCGGCGCGTTCGAGGATGCCGGTTTTGTCGACGCCGACAAGCGTTCACAGGGTGTCACCTTCGATGTCACGATCGATGTCACCGAGTGGCTGGGCAACGAGCAGTACGCCTTTGTGCCCTTTGAGTCGTCATCAGAGGTCGGTGGCCATCTAGCCGAACTCGCCAAGGACCTTGACAGCGAGCAACTGCGCTCGCAGCTCTGCGTGGAGCTGGATCCGCAGAGCCGGGTGCGCATGGGCGACAAAGCCACTTTGTGGCTGGATGCCGAACGTTTGCACCTGTTCGACCCGCAATCTGGTGACAACCTCACGCGCGTAGTCGAATCCGGCGGACGTCACTCAGCGCCCGGCGGCTAAGCTGCGGCTCCCGAAATGCAAGGACGGCCCGCGAGTGTCGCGACACTAGACCGGCACGCAGCGTGACCCGGTGGGCTGGGCCCTCCCGCTACCGAGCTCTCCGCGCCACGGGCGCTGTTCAGCGGTAGGCATCGGATCGTTTCGCAACCGTGTAGATGGTGACCAGATCCTCTGCGTCGTTGATCTCGTACACGATGCGGTACTGACCGATTCGAATACGCCAGTCATCGCGGCTACCGACCAGCTTCTTAGCGCCACTGGGGCGTGGCTGCTTACTCAGGGCGATGATGGCCAGCAGTGCGGCCTCAAACACGGCTCGCGGTAACCGCTGTAGCTGCTTCAGTGTGTCGGGGTGGAAGACAACATTCACGAGACGAGCACGGCTGCCGGATCGACACCAAGAGCGTCGAGCATCTCCGACATCGACATCGACGCGACTGGCCGCTCGCGCATTCCTCGCAGCCGCAAGGCGTCGGCGACGTCGGCGTGTTCGTGCAGCCGCTCGTAGTCGGCCATGCTGACAATCGCCGCTACTTCGGTGCCGCTGTCGGTGACGATCACCTCCTCGCCCGTCGCGGCGACCTCACGGACGATCGCGCCGAGCCGGTTCCGCAACTCCTTCAAGTTCCGTGTACTCATGTTGCACATGTTACACCGCGCCTTGTCCCCCTTCCCATGCATTTAGGCAGAGTGCAACCACCGACAAACCATCGAGCCCCCAAACAAGCGACTCACTATCACCGACGAACGCACACTTCGGCGCAGTATTCGGCCAACAGGTGCAACCCCCCGCGAATCCGTGGAAGCGGATAGAATAGCCCTTCAGTTCCGTAAATGCGGAGAATGGGGAGGTCTGCCGTGCCGGCGATTCGGATCAAGGACGCGGCGATGCTCCTCGGGGTCAGCGACGACACTGTCCGCCGATGGGTCGACGGCGGCAACCTGACCTGCTCCAGAGACGAGTCCGGACGCAAGGTAATTGCCGGAGAAGTGCTGGCCGAATTCGCGCAAGAGCACGCCTCACCCCCACCCAACCCGCTCGGAGTCGCCACCTCGGCGCGCAACCGGTTGGTCGGTTTGGTTACCCGGGTAAAAGCCGACCACGTGATGGCCGAAGTTCAGATGCAGTGCGGACCGTTCACGATCGTCTCGCTGATGAGCACCGAGTCGGTCGGCCAGCTGGGCCTCGAGCCGGGGGTTATCGCGGTCGCGGTGGTGAAGGCGACAACCGTAATCGTCGAAACACCCGGTGAAGCAACGTGAGGTCCACCGTTGGGCTCGCGCTTTGCCTGGTGAGCGTTGTCGTCCTGCAGGCAGGCTGTTCATCACGGCAACCCGATGAGCTCATCGTCTTCGCGGCGGCATCGCTGCAACCAGCCTTCACCGAGCTGGGCAGCCACTTCGAGAAGGACCACCCAGGAACGAAAGTCACCTTCAATTTCGCCGGCTCGTCAGACCTTCTTACCCAGTTGATTCAAGGCGCCCCCGCCGATGTCTTCGCCTCAGCCGACACACGGAGCATGACCAAGGCCGCCGATGCCGGGCTGATATCAGGTGAGCCGGTCAACTTTGCCTCCAACACGTTGACCATGGTCACGCCACCCGGAAACACAAGGGGAATAGCCTCTTTCGCCGACCTCGCCAAGCCCGGCACCCAGGTGGTGGTGTGTGCACCCCAGGTGCCATGCGGGGCGGCAACCGAGCAGCTCGAACGGGTTACCGGCGTGAGGCTGAACCCGGTAAGCGAGGAGTCCGCGGTGACCGACGTGTTGGGCAAGATCACCTCCGCTCAAGCGGACGCCGGAGTCGTCTACCTCACCGATGCGACACGGGCCGGGAATGAGGTCAGCTCGATTCCTTTCCCGGAATCCAGAGCCGTGGTCAACACCTATCCGATCGCCGAACTCCAGAATGCGGTAGATCCTCCAGCCGCACAACAGTTTATCGACCTCGTTACCGGACCACGCGGGCGTGTCGTATTCGCGGCAGCCGGTTTCGGACCGCCGTGAAAGCCGGTCGACAATCCAGCATCCTGGTGCACGTCGGAGTGCCGAAGTGGGTCTATCTTCCCGCAGCCGTAGGCATGCTATTCGTCGTGGCACCTCTGGTCGCGATGCTGCTCGCTATCGACTGGCGCCATTTCATTCCACTCATTACCTCTGAATCTTCAATTGCTGCACTGCTCTTGAGCATTAAGACGGCCACGGCCAGCACCGTGGTATGCGTACTCGTCGGCGCTCCGATGGCGCTCGTCCTAGCTCGCGCGAACTTCCCCGGGCTGGCAGTGCTTCGCGCCCTGGTCCTGCTGCCGCTCGTGTTGCCGCCGGTGGTCGGCGGAATCGCCCTGCTGTACACCTTTGGCCGGCAGGGACTGCTCGGAGATCAACTCGACCTGCTGGGAATTCGAATCGCCTTCTCGACGACCGCCGTAGTACTGGCACAATCCTTCGTCTCACTGCCCTTTCTTGTCCTGAGTCTCGAAGGCGCGTTGCGCTCGGCCGCGTCCGGATACGAACACATCGCCGCAACACTGGGCGCCCCGCCTACCACCGTGTTGCGCACCGTGACAATGCCTTTGGTGCTGCCAGGGCTAATATCGGGCGGGGTGTTGGCGTTTGCACGCTCGCTGGGAGAGTTCGGTGCGACCTTGACATTCGCCGGCTCACTTCAGGGAGTTACCCGCACACTCCCGTTAGAGATCTATCTGCAACGCGAGACCGATGCCGAGGCCGCCGTCGCGCTATCGCTGCTTCTCCTGGTTGTGGCCGCGGCAATCGTGATCGCCTCGGCTGGCCGCCGCGCGCCAGGACCGCTATGACGGCGGGACCGCGATGAGCAGCGTGCGCGTCGAGGCGAGCCTGCAGCAGCGCGGCGTCGACTTCGACGTTGCGCTCGCCGACGGGCACGTGCTCGCTGTGCTGGGCCCCAACGGCGCCGGAAAGTCCACGTTGATGCTGATGATCGCCGGACTTCTGAGACCCAATCGGGGGCGCATCGAGCTTGGCGGGTCCGTCGTCTCCGACACCGGAACAGGCACCTTCGTGCCAGCTCATGCGCGCGGCGTCGCCATGCTCACCCAGCAGGCTCTGCTGTTTCCGCACATGAGCGTGGCCGCCAACGTCGCCTACGCGCCGCGCTGCGCAGGCTTGTCCAGGAGAGCGGCCCGAGCCACCGCGCAGCATTGGCTCGAGGCCGTCGACGCCGCACATCTCGCCGATCGCCGGCCCGCGCAACTCTCGGGCGGCCAAGCTCAACGTATCGCCGTCGCCCGCGCGTTGGCTGCCAGCCCACGGCTGCTGCTGCTCGACGAACCCATGTCAGCCCTCGACGTCACCGCTGCCCCAGCGGTACGCCGGCTTCTGCGCGAAGTCCTGCGCGGTCGAACAGCGATGATCGTCACCCATGACCTGCTCGACGCGCTGGCGATCGCCGACACCGTTGCCGTCGTCGAGGGAGGGCGAGTGGTTGAAACGGGGCCCGTTCGCCAGGTGCTGAGTTCTCCGCGCAGCGAGTTCGCGGCCCGGATCGCTGGCCTGAACCTCGTTCCAGGGATCATCAGCAGGCGGGGGGTCCTGCGAACTACCTGGGGGGTCGATGTATTCGGCACGGGCGACTTCGGACCTGGAACTGCGGGCGTCGCCTTGTTTCGGCCTGGCGCGGTCGCCGTTCACGTCGAACCACCCCACGGCAGCCCCCGCAACGTCATCCCGGTGACGGTTGCCGAACTGGACATTCACGGAAACAACGTGCGGGTCCGCGGGGTCGATCAACCCGACGGAAGTACCGGGCTGGCCGCCGATATCACCGCCGCCGCGGCTGCCGATCTTGAACTGGAGCCCGGCACGACCGTGTACTTCGTCGTGAAAGCGCAGGAGGTCGAACTCCATCCCGCGCTGCCGCCGGTGTCGTAGCCGAATCCAGACGGGCTCGCGGATTCCCCGGCGGTGTCATTCCACCGTCAACTCTACGATGGGAAGCTCGATACCGGGCGGATCAACCCGCCCGTCGAAGCTGCCCGCGATGATTCCCCTGAGCGTCTTCCATGCGCGCGGATGACGCGCGATGTAGGTGCTGAGCGCAGCGTCGGCCTCTGCCGCGCTGATCCGACGCGCCTGCGCCGGAATGGACTTACGCCGCCCGGTGGTAATCCGTACGTGCGGTTCGGCCATCACGTTGCGGAACCACTGAGCCGATTCTCCGAATCCGGAGGCGATGAGATAGGAGTCCGGGGTCTCGTGTCCGATCACTTCCAACACGACGTACCGCCGCTGGCCAGACTTGCGCCCGACGTGCTCGAGCATCAGCATCCGAGGCCCGAAGACGAAGCCCATGCCAGCCCGGTACAGGCCGATCGGCGCGCGGGCCAGCCGAGGCGAGTGCAGAACCTTGCCCAGGACGCTGCCGATTGACGCTGTGACCAGCCACCCTAGCCTTTCTCGTGTCCGACTCACCGGGCTACGCCCTCCCCCAGGTTACGGCGGCAAGCGTGAAGTTCTGGTTAGGCCGGCTCCACTGTAACTCGGCATCACGGAGGCTCGGCCGGGCACATCACCGAACACGGCTTGCTCTTGTCAAGTCGTTCCGACGGAGACGAAATAGCCAACGATTCCGCAGACGTAGGCGGCCAGGCATAGCAGTAGCGTCCCCAACGCGATCGGCCAGGCCGTCTTTCGTCGTACCAATCGGACCACAGTTATCGTCACGCCGATGACCGCGATTCCTGCCGCAACCAGCAATGCCGACCCGATCGCCAGCATCGCGCCGTCGGCACTGCACGTCGCCGGTGGACAGTGGTCCAGGAACGCCAGCAAGAACAGCCCCAACACGGCGGCGAACCCCCACGACAGAACCGTGAGCACGATCAGCGTGATCGACCCTCCGAGGTCGGAAGCCGACCGCTGCGGCTGGGCCGGCGGCGGACCGTAGCCGGGGTAAGGGTAGTAGCCGTGAGCCATGGCTGTCATGGTATGGCCACGCGATAGCGGGACGAACGGTTCCTGAGTTACGGCCGCGCTGGCTGCCCACGACCTTCGGCACACGTCCGCGTCTCTTGCACGATCGGCCCGAGCCGATCCTCGCGCCGCGCAGAAGACGATGTGCCACCCCAACCAGGACTGCACGACGGTCCACAACCCGAAGAAAGAAGCAGGTCAAACCTGGTGGTCCCGGCTGGGTTCGAACCAGCGACCTTCCGCGTGTGAGGCGGACGCTCTCCCACTGAGCTACGAGACCGGATTCCTCGAGTCGAACGAGGCAGAAGATTAACACGCACGTTGCCTCCGCCAGCATTCGCGCTTCACCGGATGCCGTCGTCACGCCGGCGGGCCGGTACCCACGCCGCGTCGGTGCAGTTGTCAGGGCCTCAGGCTGCGGCCAGGCCCGCCCTACGGCCAGTTCAAGGCCGGAACCGGCATGAGTTGCCATAGTGAGCCCTCGGGCAGGCGGTGTTCCCATTCCGATGGTGGCGGGCGCACGATCTCCGGCCAGGGTTCCACCCTTTAGCGACCGGTCTGATATTCGGTGTCAACGCACCGGCCGAGGGATTTGTGCCCGCCCGAGGGGTGGACTATCGTTCTGCTTCGCGACGGGCGACGATCTCGCCCGTGGCGTGCGGATGTAGCGCAGTTGGTAGCGCATCACCTTGCCAAGGTGAGGGTCGCGGGTTCGAATCCCGTCATCCGCTCGAAGGTGCAGTGGCATCAACCCCAGCGGTGGAGTGGCCGAGTGGTGAGGCAACGGCCTGCAAAGCCGTGCACACGGGTTCGATTCCCGTCTCCACCTCCAAGTTCGTTCCGGCGCGATTAGCTCAGCGGGAGAGCGCTTCCCTGACACGGAAGAGGTCACTGGTTCAATCCCAGTATCGCGCACCATTTTCTTGCGAGATCAGGCCCGGTTTTGCCGGGCCTTCGTCGTCTCCGCGCAATAGCGGTTGGCGTCGGAGAACCTTCACCCAAGGGGATACAAACGACGCACCACACCGATTGCCACGTTGCCGACAACCCTGCCGATCCCGGGCAACCGGATATCAGTTTCGAGAAATCACGCACCTGAAACCTGACTTGGCTCACGTTTGCAGGTTGGTAGTGTCTGTAGCGTCTTGACCTGGATTTTCTTTGTGGTGTTGCCGGAAATTTGTGCACTAAATCGGGCCCGTAGGCTGCCGGGGTGGCCTACGTGCGCACCGTGAAGACCGCCTCGGGTGCGACCGCGGTACAGATCGTGTGGTCCAACCGGCGCGGCTCCCGCAATATCGAGCACGTGGGCTCGGCTC
>JAHZJB010000055.1 GCA_022601135.1 Actinomycetes bacterium
GCCGACGGTGTACAGGCCGTTCGTGAGTCGGTCGGGCCCGAGGGCGACAGTGAGGCGCGACCCTTCGACGTTCGCCGAGCCGGACACCCAGTTGCGACCATCGGCGCTGGTAACGGCGACGTCAGCGAACGCTGGATTGATCTCCTCGGAGAAGTTCAGCACGACGGCGGTCAATGGGGACGCTACGGTCGCGCCGTTTCCCGGATCAGAACCAACGAGTGAGGTGTGCGCGGCAGCAACCCCGACACCGGACAGTAAGAACGCCAGCGTAACCAGTGTGGTCATGACGGCGCGCGTGGCTAGATTCACAGTCCTCCTCGAGCTTCGTGTCCTTCGGACCAGCACGGCGTCCGGCTGGCGCAGAGGCGTGACCGACCTTGGCGTTGCCAGGCTGGAACATACACTGACCTGTGCGACGACATCGCGGCAATGTTTGTCAACGAAGCACTGGCCATCTCATGAACACGATGGGCAGTAACCGGCTAATAGCGGCGCACGTTGTAGATCGGCGCCGACGAGATCGGCGCCACCTTCACCGGAGTTCCATACGTCGAGGCATGCACCATGTTCCCATCGCCGATGTAGATGCCCGCGTGTGAGGCGTCCGAGTAGAAGGTGACAATGTCGCCGGGCTGGACCTCGGTTGTCGCCACGGGTTGCCCGCCGGCCGCGAGCGCCTGACTCGACCGCGGCAGCGACTTGCCGCTCTGCAGAAACGCCCACTTGATGAGCCCCGAGCAGTCGAACGCATCCGGCCCCGTCGCACCCCACGAGTAGGGCGCACCCACACGAGTCAACGCCGCTTGCACCACCGCCGCCCCTTCAGGTGAGCTGGACGGAACCGGCGCCTCCGACGGTATCGCCTCGGGCATCGCTACGACGGCCGGGTCTGCCGCTGGTGGGGCCGGCGGCTCGGGCGGCACCGGCCCGGGGTCGGCGAGCGCCGCACGTTGGTCGGGAGTCAGTGCGCGATATAGCGCCTCTACTTCGGTGATCTGTGTTCGCAGCCGACTCTGCTTCGATTGCAGACTCGCGCGGACTGCTGACGCCTGCTCCGCGGCTCTACGAGCTGCCAGCGCCGATAACTGCGCCGCACGCGCGGTATCGTCGGCACGGGTCGAAGCGGCCCGAAAGGCGTTGATGCGGTCCGACATCTGAGTGGCCATTACCCTGTTCGACGAAAGGTCGTCGAGCAGGCGTTGCGGAGACTCCGCGGTCAGCGCCGCGCTAATCGTGCTGGTGGAACCACCCATGTACGACGCGGCTGCCACCTGGTTCACGGCGGCCTGATACTCGCCGAGGTCGGCTCGCGCCGCGGTCATCGCCTCCAGTTCGGCGCGTTGACGATCCTCGGCCCTGCGCTGCGCCGCGAGTTTCGCCTCGAGGTCCAGCTCGACCGAATACACCGCTTCGGTGGTCCGCTCGGCTTCCCGGGACAGCTCCGTCAAACGGGCCAAGGCATCGGCGGCCGGGTCGGCCCGCCCACTGCCCGCCGAGTCACCGAATGTCAGTGCCAGCACGATCGCCACGACGAGAGCACCCGCCGATCGGCATACCGCGGCAGGGCCATCCATCCTCAAAACACCGATCCTCACCAGCACACATCTATGGTCTAGCTACGTAGATCACGGAAAGGTTACGAGAAACCGCATCCAATGTCCACGCACACGGCCAGGCTCACCGGTCGTACACTGCTGTCCCGCGTGCTTTGTCGCACCGTGCGCGGCTGAAAACGCAGCCCACGCTGGATATTCCGGAGATCGAAACCCGACGCCACAACGACCACACATTTACTGTGTGCAATAGTAGGTAGCGACTCAGTAGACCGTCTGCGGACTTGGCTCGACGAGGATCGACATGACAAGTGGCACAGCCATCACGGCACGGGTTCATTCCCTGAATCGGCCGAACATGGTCGCCGTGGGCACGATCGTGTGGTTGTCCAGTGAGTTGATGTTCTTCGCCGGTCTGTTCGCGATGTACTTCACCGCGCGTGCTCAGGCCGACGAGTGGCCGCCACCACCGACCGAGCTAAACCTGGCGCTCGCGGTGCCGGTGACTCTGGTCCTCATCGCGTCTTCATTCACTTGTCAGATGGGTGTTTTCGCCGCCGAACGCGGCGACGTGTTCGGCCTGCGCCGGTGGTACTTCATTACCTTTGTCATGGGATTATTCTTCGTGCTCGGCCAAGGATACGAATACCTCAGCCTGGTGCGGGAGGGAACCACGATCGCCGGCAGCGCGTATGGGTCGGTCTTCTACCTCACGACGGGTTTCCACGGCTTGCACGTGATCGGTGGTCTCGTCGCCTTCATCCTG
This sequence comes from Actinomycetes bacterium, assembly GCA_022601135.1. Lineage (GTDB taxonomy): Bacteria > Actinomycetota > Actinomycetes > Mycobacteriales > Mycobacteriaceae > Mycobacterium. The sequence goes on from JAHZJB010000055.1 coordinate 2,320, forward strand.
CTGCTCGTGCGCACGCGCATGAGCAAATTCACCCCCGCCCAAGCGACGGCCGCCATCGTGGTGTCCTACTACTGGCACTTCGTCGATATCGTGTGGATCGCGCTGTTTGCCACCATCTACTTCGTCAGATGACGACGGGCACGCTACTTCGTCAGATGAGGAGGGGCACGCCGCCCTTGAGGTGTCGACGACCCCGGAGGCGGCCCGCGCAGGCGGCCGTTGTCGTCGCAGTCCTGGCTACCCTCCTTGGACTCGCCTCGTCCGTCGCGGCGACCGTCGTCGCGGAGCCGACGTCCGCGCAGGCCTCCTCGACAGTCCCTCCACGACCCGCAGGCCCAACGCCGACCACACATTCCTACGACGACACGCACACCGGCCAACGACCCGAAGGCGCGACCCTGGCGCTGTGGATCCTGGCGGGCGCCGTCGCGGGATTGATCGCGATCTCCGTCGTCATTTTTAGTGCGGGCAAACCCCCCCGCCATCACCTCAGCCGGGGCCCGTGACCTGAATGGCGCGTGAATATTCAGCCTCCCGAGCAACAAATAGTCATGACCGCCACCGCGGTGAGCGCTGCGGCCGATCTCCACGAGGTTGGTAGGCCGCTACACGTTCCGATGCTTGCTGCCACAGCCGATTGACCGACGCAATAGCGTTGGTTAAAGATGCTCCTGCACCGATCGATCGTCGCATGGTTGATCCGGCCTGATCATTGTCGTCCCGTCATTCGCCGTGAGTCGTTGCGCTACGCTGCTACGTAGTCTCTACGTACGTATAAGGTGCCGCGCTGACTCGGCTGCAGCAATCGGGCCGCGCTGCACGTCCAGTCGCGGAGGTCGTCGTGTCGATACGTAGCAAACTCCGCGTAAGTGGCACTGGGAATGACTCATCGACTCAACGAAGTGCCCGAAGGGTTACCGTTGAGGCTGAGCATGGGGGCATGGGCATGGGCGGCGATCTCCGATACTTTGGTCTCGGGTGAGACGGCGTTGCATCGCCGCGGGCCTGAGCGCGCTGCTGGTGGGTGTCGCCGTGTCCGGATGCTCCAGCGGAGACGATGCCGTCGCGCAAGGCGGCACGTTCGAGTTCGTGTCGCCAGGGGGGCAAGTCGACATCTTCTACGACCCGCCTTTGAGTCGTGGTCGCCCGGGGCCGATACGCGGACCCGACCTGATGGACCCCAAGCGCATTTGGTCACTTGATGACTTTGCCGAGCAGATAGTGGTGATCAACGTGTGGGGTCAGTGGTGTGGTCCCTGTCGCACCGAGATGCCCGAATTGGAAAGGGTGTACGACGCGACCCGGAATGAGGGAGTCGCCTTCCTGGGGATCGATGTGCGCGACAACAACCGTCAAGCTGCGGTCGACTTTATCGTCGATCGCAAGGTCACCTTCCCGTCGATCTACGACCCACCGATGCGCACGATGATCGCCTTGGGCGCGAGGTATCCCACGACCGTGATCCCGTCCACCCTCGTTTTAGATCGGTCGCATCGCGTTGCCGCGGTGTTCCTGAGGGCGCTACTCGCCGAGGACCTCGAGCCGGTGATCCGTCGTCTCGCCGCCGAGACCACTTCCGGCGCAGGACCCCCGCGGTGAACGGCGACCCCACCTCGGCTGCTCGTCGCCCCTGGGCCCGGCCGACACCCGGGCGCGCCATTGTGACTCGTTGCTGGACGGAACCGTGATCGGTCAGGTGGTGCTCCCCACCTCGCCGCCGACTGTATTGGCGATGCTCGGTTGGCTAGTGCCACCGATTCCGTTACTGCCCGTATTGGCAATAGTGCTAGCGGTGTGGTACCTGCTCGCCGTTCGAGTCGTCAGATCGCGAGGCCGCCAGTGGGTGTGGACGCGGACGGCGAGCTTCCTGGGAGGGTGTATCGCCTTGGCGGCGGTGACGGGCCTGGCCATCGACGGCTATGGCTACCGACTGTTCAGTGCCTTCATGTTCCAGCACCTGACACTGTCGATCCTCGTTCCGCCTCTGCTGGTTCTGGGAGCGCCCGGCCGGTTGCTACTTAGGTCCACGCCCCATCGTGGACTCGGACGTTACGTCGTGATCTCCGCGCTGGCTGGACTTCGCTGCCGGGCGAGCAGGATCGTGCTGCACCCTGGCTTCACGATTCCGGTGTTCCTGTTGAGCTACTACGGCCTGTACCTCTCCGACCTATTCGATACGGCGGCGGCCAGCGTCGCCGGACACGTAACACTGCAGGTGTTCTTCCTGGTCAGCGGCCTGTTATTCATCGTGCCGATATTGTCGACCGGCCCCTTGCCGGTCCGGCAAAGCAACCTGGGCCGCCTCTTCGACATCTTCGTCGAAATGCCGCTGCACGTCTTCATCGGCGTCATCCTGATGATGGCACCGCGGACGCTCACCGAGACCTTTGCCAATCCTCCACCGGACTGGAACGTCGACCCCGTCGCCGACCAGGGGGTGGCCGGCGCGTTGGCGTGGTCTTACGGCGAGCCCGTCGCGCTGCTGATCACGGTGATCTTCGCCATCCGATGGCGCCGTGACGAGGAGTCGCAGGCAGCGAAGAGGGAGGCCGACGTCGAACGCGATGATGCCGAACTTGCTGCCTACAACGCGTTTCTGCGCAGACTGCACCAACAGTCGCGACGACCTACCGGCGTACCCAGCACCGCCAACGAGCACGACTGACACCGTGGCGACGGCGCGGCGACGCTATTCGACGCCAGGCCCAGCGCGCCGCGGCGAAATCGTCAGGGCCGCAGTGTCTTCATGGCGCAGATGTCGAATTGCTGCTTTCGATGAGCGATCCGCGGTCATGGTGAACTCCCATCGGCGAGGAGCGCCTGCAGCTTTGTTCACGTAGGTGGTGCCGCTCGCGCTGATTTGTCTGGCGATATATATCACCGACATCGGGGGCGCTGCTTTGCTCGACGGTAGCCAGGTTGCTCAGTGTGACAACTTGAGCGCGGTGGTCGATGCTGTCGCGGGCGGACACGATGGCGAACCGAGTGTAGGGACTGGTCAGCGACACGGACCGCGGTGGCCTCAGCAGCGTCAGGCGAAGTCGACGGGTCGACTGGTTCGTCGATGGATCGTGACAACGCTGCTATTAGCCCTGGGCTTGGCGGTGTTGGCCATGCTGGTGGCCGAACCGGTCGCCGCTCACCTTGCGGGCATGGCCATCTTTCCTGGCGTGTAGCTGGGCCGTGGAAGCACCACGATCTTGCCGCAGTCGCACTGTCGCAATGATGTCGTGTGGCACTGTATTTGGGATGCGTCGGGAGTCGGTGAGGTGGTGAGCCGCTTACGCGAAGCAGATCAAGACGCCCGTCAGCGACAGAGTGACGATCACCAACGGTGTGGCGGTCATCGCCGCTACGGCACCGCTGAGCGCGACTTGGGTCTGGATGCCGGCGAACCGTCGTGGTGGCTTCGATAACCGTTCGGCACGGGCGAGCACGGCGGTTCCTGCGGCGGCCAGCCCGTGAGCCGGGGTGGTAGCGCCCGACAGGGTCAACAGGCCCGCGAGCAGGGGCTGACGGCCGTGGCGACGCGCGGCCGCATCGTCGGCGCACATCTCCAACAGTGAACTGATGTACGTAGCTGCGCCCACGAACAGCCTGCATGTGGGCAGCGCAGCGGTCAGGCAGCGCGCTGCGGCGATGATGTAGGCGTGACGGCCGTCGAGGTGAGCACGTTCGTGGGCGACGACGGCTGCAAGTTGATTGTCATCGAGTGCGGCCAGAGCGGCGGTCGTCACCACGATCGCCGGTGGGCGCCCCGCCACGCAATACGCAGCAGCTTCGGATGCCTCGATGACGACGACGTCGCCGCCGTGTGATTTGCCCACCAGGCGCACGGCGTCGGCATGCGCGAGAGTGTGGTTGCGCATGCGGCTCAGAGCGCGGGCTATTCGAATGAGTATGGCGATCAAACTTCCGGCGGCGGCGGCCACCGCGACGGTTGCCACAATTCGTGCCGCCAACCCGGCGTGGCCGAGGAGAATAGCGCGCAGACGTTCCAGGCACGAGACGATCAGCGCGTCGGGGCTGTCCCAATGCCCAGCGGCCTCGATGAGGACCAACGCAACGGCGGCAACCGAGCAGCCGAGCACCGTTACGACAGCGGTGGCCCATGCGGCTATCGCCAGGCGCGGAGCCTCGCCGTCGGCGGTGATGTGAACCAGAAGCTTCGGTCCGATCGTCAGTACCGCCGCGACGTACAGCAGCAAAGCCGCCGCGACGGTCATCGGCGGCCTGACTTGCGGGCCAGGCGCCGCAGCGCAGCGCGCAAGTCAGCGGATTCCTCCGGGTCGATCTGCGCCACGAAATGACTCAGGACCGCCTCGGATCGACCGCCGCCGCTCAGTGCCTCCAGCATGAGTCGTGCACTGTGCTCCTCGCGAGTCAGCGTAGGCCGGTAGCGATATGCCTTGCCGTCGCGTTCCCGAGACAGCCAACCCTTACCGTGCAAGTTGTCCATCGTCGACATCACTGTGGTGTATGCGATATTCCGTTCGGTGCTCAACTCATCGAAGATCTCTCTGACCGTGGTGTCGGTGTCGGGGTCACGATTCCAGAGGCGATCCATGATTGACGCCTCGAGTTCTCCGAAGCCACGCACCCGAGCCATGATCGAACCTCCTGAATTGGTCAGTAGGTAGCCTACGGTGTTCATCGGATTGCCGGCACTGAAGTGAGTGCATGGCACCGCACCGTTGATTGCGCGCCGGCCAGCCGAACTCGGCAGGATCTTACTGAGAAAGTCAGTAGCTGAGCTGGTAGCCGTCGGCCGCGGGCATGCATTCGCGACGCTGCCGGCACCCGGAGCCGGGCTGGCCCTCGACCCCTCTGATCGCCCGGCCGCTCCCGGGAGGTCGTCCTCGGAGAAGGACTGCGCTCGCCTTGGGGAACCGTTCGGGCTGCCGCTAGTAGCCGTTGGACGCTCCACGTTGCCCTAACCACGCCTTTGGGTCGGTCGTATCCGTTCCGTTGCCGTGCACCTCGAAGTGCAGGTGCGGTCCGGTCGAGTTGCCCCGGTTACCCATGGTGGCGATCTGGTCGCCGGCCATTACGCGCTGGCCGGTTTGAACCAGGGTGGTGTCGATGTGACCGTAGAGCGTGACCGTGCCGTCCGCGGCGCGGATCTTGACCCACATGCCGAAGCCCGGTGTCGGACCGGAGGCGATCACCTCGCCGTCGGATGCGGCGTAGATCGGAGTACCGACGGCGTTGGCGATGTCGAGTCCGGCGTGCAAGGTGCCCCAC
>JAHZJB010000056.1 GCA_022601135.1 Actinomycetes bacterium
AATCCGGTTGCCCGGCGCTGGGCCGTCGTCCAGGCGCCGCGACGCTGGTCCTCGTGGACCATGTCGTCCATCAGCAGCCGCAGAGCGTGGGTTTGGGTGTAGACGGTGAGATTGGCTCGGTCGGCGACTGGGTGCAGGAAAGCGTCGGCCATCGACCAGCGGCGGCCACGCCGTTGGTTCACATGAAAGTACGCACTGCCGCTGTTGTTCCCACGGTTGAACTCGTCAATCGGGGCAATGCCCACCTGGGCGGCTGCGGCCTGCCAGGCGTCCAAGATCTTCCAGCGCACCCGCGGCCGCTCGACGCGGATCTCACCTCCGGCACCGTGCCAGTCGTCCGCTCCGCCGAAGTAGTCTTCCAAATTCTTGTAGATCGCCAGCGTCTCGCCGGGCGAGTCCGGGCCACCCCAAAGCCATCGTTCGTCATCGGTAGCGTGCGCCCACAGGTTGTAATCGCACGCCTGCCCGCGCATGTGGATCATGGCGTTGATCGACGAGGAGCCACCGATCACGCGGCCCCGCGCATAATGAATGCTGCGGCCGGCCAGGCCTGGGTCTGCCTCGGTGGTGAAGCCCCAGTCGGTGCGAGGGTTCGCAATTGTGTACAGATAGCCCACCGGCACCTTGATCCAGAACCAATCGTCTTTGCCGCCAGCCTCAACCAAGAGCACACGGTGGTCGGGATTGGCGCTGAGCCGATTGGCGAGCAGGCAGCCCGCACTGCCTGCTCCGACGATGACGAAGTCGAATTCGGCAACGCGGTTGATTTCGGGCATGTTCCTCTATCGCGTCGGATACGAGTCTTAGTGCGCACGAGGACTTCCTGCCGAGGGGAGGCCCGCTGGATCACCCGCCGACACCTGGATGAAGAACCCGGGAGAAGACCTGCCCACAGTAGGAGAGCAGGGCCTGATGGTACGCGAAGCCCGCCCGGTAAGTCGCGCCGTCACCATTCGGCGTCTCATCGCGAACGGACAGGCACGCTGGCCGCCTCGATACATCACGGTGCTTTGGTGCACCCACCCTGTAGGCGTCCCGGCACCGTAAACAATCCCGCTGCCTCAGTAGTGATACCGGGCTTTGAGGATCTTGATTTCGCTGTCGTTCGCGCGGTAGACGAGCCGATGTTCGTCATCGATTCGTCGCGACCAGTACCCGGAAAGCTCTCCCTTGAGCGGCTCCGGTTTGCCTATGCCGGAGAACGGGTGCCGCTGGATCTCGCCAATGAGCCTGGCAATCCGACGCGCCTTCTTACGATCGGAGGCCAGCCAGTAGCCGAAATCGTCCCAGGCGTCCGGGTCGAAATTGATGCTTCTCACTCTTGGCCGCCGGCCAGCTCCTCGAGTTCGTCGAGGGTTATGGCACGGGCGCCCTGAGTGGTCGTCTTGTCCCGCGTGACGGCCTCCATGAGCCGTCGTGCGTTCTCGGGGGAGCGCAGCAGGTAGACCGTCTCTTGCCACGAATCGTAGTCGGCGGCCGACATAAGCACTGCCTCTCCGGCTTTGGAGCTGATGCGTACCGGTTCGTGGTCGGTGTTGACACGTTCGAGCAGTGGGAAAAGTCGCTGCCGAGCTTCACTGGCGCTGATAGTCATACACAAAGAGTACCAAATAGCCGTACTAGTAAAAGACCGGAATGCAGTACGACAGTGGTACCACTGCCAGCATGGCCAAGAGTTGTCGTCCCCAGAAGCGCGACCCCTGAATCACCGTATTTCTGCAGGTAACATGCAACGAAGGAGTCCGCGACTCACGGCGCGTGAGGTGCCATGGCGCATGTGGTGCCATGGCACCGTTCGGCCACAGGAAAGCGTCGGCGGGTGCCGACTTCCCGTATCTTGGTCCTAGATTCAGCTCCGGACCGGCGAGGTTATTGCCGCGATGTGAGGCCCGAGAGGAAGCCATGCGCACGAAAAGATACCGTTCCCCGGCAATCGGCGGCCTGGCCATCGTCGCGTTGGTAACCGTGGGGTGTAACCACGTCGGCAGCATCGAGGCGACGGCGCCGGCGCAGGTCGGTTTGATCGCCACCTCCGAGGTGCAGGCGCCACCACCCGAGGTCAAGCTGATCGGGGAGCGGGACGTCGAAGTGACACTGACCGGTCCGATTGCCGCGAAGTACTCCACCGCGACCGAAAGTCAGAAGCAGGCGCTCGGCAAGCCGCTGACCGGTGACTACAACGCAGGGACCCGCGAAAGCGGCGTGGTGTTCCAACAGTTCCAGGGCGGCGTGATCGTCGCCAAGAATGACGCGCCGGGCACACCTGCATACATCACCTGGGGCAAGATCCGGGAGGCCTGGAACGTCGAACGAAACGCGGAGGGCATCCCCGACATCGAGGGCAAGAACGGCTCGCCCGGCCCGCTGGGCGTGCCGACCAGCGACGAAAACCCCGTCGGTGATTTGCTTGTGACAACGTTTGAGCACGGCAAGATCACGTTCAACCCGACGACGGGCGAGGTTGAGGTGACGGTTAACGGCAAGGTCGTACCACCCGGCCTGTAACCGGCCCAAGCGACCCCAAGCGACCACGTGCGCGCCATCAACTCTAAAAACATTGGGCGACAGAGTGATACGTCCCGAGAGCGTCCCGCATATATGACGCGACGCCGCAGTCGATGGAGCGCCCAAGCAACCAGCTCACGACACTGCGCCGGGGCCGGGGGATCGAGCGAGAATGGCGACGTCTGCGGATAGATAATGAACGGCATGTCGCAATACCTCCAGGACAAAGTCGTTATCGTGACCGGCGCCGGGAGCGGCTTCGGAAAGCTGATCTCCGAAAAGTGCGCCGCCGGGGGCGCGAAGGTAGTTGGCGTTGACGTCAACGTCGAGAATCTGAACGCGGTCTTCGATGGAATCCGAGACGCTGGATTTGAGGGCACGGCTCATGTTGCGGACGTGACGGACATGGAACAGATCAAATCGGCGGCGCGGCACGCGCTCGACACCTTCGGCTCCATTGACGTGCTCGTGAACAATGCCGGTGTAATGCCGCTGGCCTTTTTCGCCGACCACGAACGTGCCTGGGAGAAATGGCACCAGGCGATCGACATCAACATCAAGGGCGTCGTTAACGGCATCTCCGCGGTCTATGACCAGATGATCCACCAGGGGCGGGGACAGATCGTCAACATCTCGTCGATCTACGGTAACGCCGGGACCGAGGGCTCCGGGGTCTACAGCGCGACCAAGGCGGCAGTCGACGCGATCTCGAATTCACTGCGGATCGAGGCCCAGGGCAATATCAAGGTCACCACGATCAAGCCGACCGGCGTCATGGGAACCAACCTCGCCAGCTGGATCGTCAACGAGATGGCCATCATGGGCGCTGTCGGCCACAAGGGTCTCCAGTTCGCCGAGAACGCCGCGAACGCGCTGAAAGGTTCGCTGCGTCCTGCGCAGACGGACGTTGACTCCCTGGAGTACTGGCTGATCACGCCTGACGACCTGACAAACGCAGTCGTACACGTCATCGACCAACCCTGGGGAATCAACCTCAGCGATGTGACAATCCGGGCGAGCGGCGAGAACTACGTGCTTTGAGCTTGCGGCAACGTCCCGCCGTTACATGTAACATGGCGGCATGTCGGTGAGGGAACGGGTCGGCGAATACCGACGGCGGATGCGGGCACGGGGCTTGCGGCCGTTGCAGGTCTGGGTGCCCGACGTGCGCACACAGAGTTTTGCCGCTGAGGCGCATCGGCAGGCTTCGTTGGTCGCGCGAGCGGACGAAAGCTCCGATGACCAGGACTTCATTGAGGCCATCTCGACGCCATGGGATGAGGGTTGAACAGAGGGGAGATCTGGACCTTAGCGGGTGGCGTCTACGCGACCAAACCGCGTCCCGCGGTGATCGTTCAGGATGATCTCTTCGATGCCGCTAGTTCGGTCATCGTTGCTCCCACGTCCAGCACGCTGTTGGACGCACCGTTTATGCGCATCCGGATAGCCGGCGGAGACGGTCGGATATCCGGACTTGATCACGACAGTGACGTGATGATCGACAAGCTCACAACCGTCAAAAGGTCGAATGTCCATACTCGAGTCGGCCGGCTGACAGCGGAGCAGCTCGTTGAGGTCGAACGGGCGATGATGGCATTCCTCGGCCTCGCGCGATAGGTGAGACCTGTTGCTCCGCAGTGCAATGCGGCGTACTTAACCGGCAACCCGCCGTATTCGATTCCGTCGTATTCCCGCGCTGGGGCTGCCAGCGCTAGTGGTAGCCGCCATTTGGCGGCGGTTGGCGATCACCTAATTGAGGCCAGTACGGAGGCAAGCATTGACAGTGGTGAAGTTAGCGCCCAGGGGAGGATCGTTTGCTAGCAGAACGCCGGAGGCCGTGGGCCGCACATTAGACTTCCGAACACATTCCGAATGCCATGGCGGCATGACCACAACAGCTCTCCGCGCCTCCACCGCCGCTCCTCGGACCTCAGCAAGCACTCCGCTGAGGTGTTCGCCGAGGCTGAGGACCACTCCGTGACGGTGACCCGCCGGCCCCACAAGACGCACGATATTGGCAGCGGATGCGCACTCATACCGAGAACCGACGGGCCACTCAGCAGAGTTCGTCCCAACAAGGCTTCACCCCAAGTTGGTTTGCTGGAGCATGTGCTCAACTCGGGGAGCACCTTGCAGGTCGGTGACGCGCTTCAGCTCCATTGGGTGGTCACTTTCACGGGGTAAAATCAGCCAATGATCTTCACTCGGATCACCGTCGACCCAGCTGTGATGGGTGGTATGCCCTGCATGCGGGGGTTGCGATTTCCTGTGGCGACAATTGTGGCAATGGTCGCTGACGGTATGTCTGCTCACGAGATCATCGCTGAGCATCCTGATCTCGAACTCGGCGACGTCGGCGAGGCCCTGAAGTACGCTGCCGAAGCGCTGAAGGAACGCGAGCTTCCGCTTCGGAAGCCGGCGTGAAGTTTCTGCTGGACGAGAACCTGTCGCCGGTTCTGCGCGACCTGCTGGCCGAGTCAGGCCACGATGTAATCCACGTGCGAGATCTTCAGATGGCCGGATCGACTGACGAGGAAGTGATCGTGCAGGCAGCGACTCTGGGCCGGTCGTCGTCGTCGTCGGATGAAAACAATTGGGGTGACGTGCAATACGGTGCGCTTTACTTTACATAATGTGGCTTATCGGCACAAACCGCATACACGCTGCAAACATCAGTTTCGAGCAGTCGTCGCCACCCACTTGTCCGATTCGGAACTTGTTGAGAGTAATCCGGGAAAACATGAGGGCCGTCCGGCTGCGCCCTGTTTTCCACGATTACCTGAGAGCGTGCATCGGCGCAGTTCCCGGCCTTGTGGCCGGCCACCGACGCCGCCAGAACGGTCTCCACGCCCTCTGATTCCACGACTACTTGAGAGTGCCGAACGGGACCGTTGCATTGTCCGCGATCACCTGAGAGTGCCGGACACATCCGCCCTACCCGCATCCAGCCAGGAGCACGCAATTCGTCACTGTGACGATTCTGTCCGGTCTGGCGCGTCTACTTCTCTGCAGGCCTATGGGTCGCAATGCACATTTCAGTGGATAAGCGTGATTATCCATGAGAATTTCCCCACCGGCCTGCGCGCTTGCATTGACTCGCACTGCACCTCTCGTGCCGTGAACTATGCGCCCCCATCGACCACGCCGCCAACCGACCACACCCGGCCGCTAGAGCAACAGCTCGATCTGATCCCCCGGCTGGCCGATGGAGAACCAATGGTGTCGCACCGGTGTTACACTATTTTCGTGCCTACCAACCGTCGCCGCCACGCCATCACCGAAACACCTCCGGTAGAGGCTGCACTGGACGAACTGCGCCGCGAGCTGGGCACCGACCACGTCGAATTGGGAGAACTTGTGGTCCTCGGAGCCGCTGCAAAGCTCTCCTTGATCCACGCCGAACGTGACGGAGATGCGAAGCTCCGGCGGAGACTAGCCGACCGAATACGAGCACGTAGCCTCCCGGTCGACGCCGATGCCGCAGACCTTGTGCGCCGCACCGGGTGGGCGCGCGGGTGAATGTCGAACTTCTGCTCGACAATTCGGCGTTCGCACGGTTGGCGTCGCCGACACTCGGGGAGCGGCGCTCCCAGGAGATCGCCGACGCGGTCGAAGAGCGCCGCATCGGAGTCTGCCTGCCCTTCCTGCTGGAAGCCGGGTACTCAGCGCGCAACGCGACCGATCACGTTGAACTGCTGCGCGAGCTGATGGCGTTGCCGATGCTACACATCGATAGCGATGTCGAGCTGCGCGCGATCGATGCGCAACGTCAACTCGCCCGCGCCGGGCACCATCGACTGCCGCCGGTCGATCTCCTCATCTCCGCGCTAGCCGATCACCACGGTCTCGGAGTACTCCACTACGACAACGACTTCGACATCATCACCGAGAGGACGGACCTTCGTTTCGCCAGCGAATGGCTGGCCATGCGTGGCAGCCTGTAGCTACCGCGCGTCCGCAGGAGGCAGCGGGGTCGGGCGGGCCAGCTGGGGTACGAGTCGATCCAAGATGAGGGTGTTGGTTGGGGACAGTGCGAACAGTCAAGAGGTCCTCGAAGTCGCCGGTCCGGGTGCGTCGGCTTCTGAATCAGGGCATATGAAGCGGCCGGCCAGTAGCAGGTTGAGGGTGTCCACGGCATCCCGGACCCGTGCATCGACGGGAAACCCGAAGGAGAACCCGACCCCGCGATCACGGCACGCCTGGGCGAACTTATGAGTGGCCCCGGCGGTGTCCGAGCGCACCACCACCGCCGGATCGCCGTCGGCGTCGGGGGCGGGACGCCACTGGACGGTAGCGAGGCCAGTGCCTGGTCGAGGACCGTGATGTGGTCGGCAGCGGTGTTCGAGCCGGCGTTGCCTTTGCGCAACAGCCCGGCCAAAGCCCCACGGCCCCTTGTAGGTATCGGCCAACACCGCCGTGACCTGCTCAGACAGTCCGGCAGGTCAGCCAGTTCTTCACCTGCGAAGCGCCTTCCCGCTGGACGATTGAACCGTAGAGAAGTCCAATTATCCTCTGCAGGACAGGCACTTTCGCCCATCAACACCCAGCCACCTGGACATTCTGCGAAAAATCCGGGCTAGGCACTGTATTGCCCTGCCACGCAGCGGCATTCACAACGTGACAATAACTACCGCAGACGACCACCTCGCACGGGTGCGGCGTGCACGGCCGGACTGGCGTGCGAATCCATGACCGGATCGGTGAAGCGCACGCCATATCAGGGAACCACCGCACCGCTGTCTGCCGCACGAGGTGAGCTCAGAATTGCGCGCGGCGGCGACGTGCCAGATCAATCTCCTAACCCAACTTTCCCTTGGCGCGATAGCTGTTGAAAGGGACGCTCACGAACTACGAAGCCCCCTTTGTGCCGTTCGCTCCGATCTCCGCGACCAACGTCCCGGCACGGATGGCGATCAGCAAGCACCCAAGGGCGCACCGTGTCATTACCGCGATCAGCTCTACTCCGTGAGGCACGAGCCTGTGTGTCCCGCTCGTTGGCTCTCTGTGCCAATTCTGTTTGGCACTGGAGAATGCGGTGGACGCGGACATCATCAGGGGGTCGTCGGCACCATCGCACATACTGCCTGCTGGAGCATTGCACCGGAGATCCGGCGCCGGGAAACGCCCGTCAACCCGTGACAGCGCGCAGGCCCGACTGAGTAGGTTGTCGGTACACGATCACGACAAGGGGGTGACTCACCGGTGAAGGATGGCCGCTGGGTCACGATCGCCGACTCACAGTTCGCCCACGAGAAGCAGGGCCTGGAGGCGGTGAAGGCGAAGCTGCCCGACGCCGCGCCGTTCCGTGCCTGGGCCAACTTCGAGTTCCGTGACAACCGCGGTCGCTGGCATGAGGTTGATCTTCTGGCGCTGGCCCGCGACACGCTGTATTTGATCGAACTCAAGCACTATCGCGGCATCCTAACCGGCAATGATCACCGGTGGCGGCGCAACAACCGCACCGAGGACTCGCCGCTGCTGCTGGCCCGCCGCAAGGCCCAGTATTTCTCCGCCCTGCTCAAAGACGCCATCCGGGAACGCGGCGGTAATCAGGCGGTCAGCAGAATCCCCTATGTCCAGGAGTTGGTGTTCCTGCACCACGAGCAGTTCGTGTGCGACCTGCCGCCGAACTCGAAGATCAACCTCTACGGCCTCGATGGCCGCGAGGGCATCACCAAACTGCCGGGCATCTCCAAGGTGCTGCTGGCACCGGCCAGGCACGACCCCATCTCAGAAAGAGACAGCCAGTACCGTCGCGGAGTTCTGCGCGGCCATGGCTTCTGTCGAGTGGTGCGACCCCGACGTGGACGCGAATGCGTTGCGAGGGTTGAAGTTTTCGTCGGCCTTGCCGCAGGAGCTGGCGCAGCAAACGTTGGGCGCCCGCCTGGGGGAACGCGCGAGCGCCGAAACCGTCGTGACCGATCGCCGGTCAATTGTCAGGAATCACGGTAGTGGGGAGTAGCAATGATCAAGTCCGTAGCAGACAACCCGGTACACACGTTGCTCAATCCCGAAGACACGGTCGTCTACGAAGTTCCCAAGTACCAGCGAGAGTACGCGTGGACCAAACAGCAATGGGACGAGCTCTTCGACGACTTGCTTGAAGAGGAAGATCCGCACTCCGGCCATTTCCTCGGAACCATCATCTGTATCAACCGCACCACGGACGCCACGAAGGAAAACATCCTCGAACTCGTCGATGGCCAGCAAAGGATGACAACGTTGTCGATCCTGATGGCGGCGATCTTCAGGTTCTTGTCCGATCACCGCGTCCAGCTGGACCAGGACGAACAGGTTGACTTGCATATGCTTGGCAGGCAACTCGTTCTGAAGGACGGCAACCGGTTGCGGGTTCGTCCCCAAATCCAGAACTCCAACTACGACGACTATGTCAACGTGTTGAAGGCTAGCGGGCTCATCACCAAGGCTCCCACCGTAAAGTTCCTAGGTCTGCGGCGTATCATGAAGTGCTACAACCACTTCAGCACCCTCATCGGGCAGCATGCCGGTCCAAGACTGTCTGTCAAACCCGTGCTCGACCTACTGAAGCGCGTCAAGCGAGCGATCCTGGTCAAACTAGAGGTCGAGAGCACCTCCGATGCCTTCACTCTGTTCGAGTCGCTGAACAACCGCGGGATCCCGCTCACACCAATCGATATCATCAAGAACTCCCTGCTCGCAGCCGCCGACAAGAAGCGATCAAGGGGCCTCACCGCGGACCAAGTCTTCGACCAGTGGAACGAACTACTTCGCGACCTGGGAGACGACTACAAGGTCCAAGAGAGGTTCTTCCGGCACTACTACAACGCCTTCAAGGACGAGCTACCGGCAGTCGCCAAGGCACCGATAGCCACCCGATCGAACCTCATCAGAATCTACGAGAAGATCATCGATGTCGATCTCAAAGAACGGCTCGACGACATTCTGCTCTGCGGTGGTATCTATCGCCGCATTGTCGGCAACCTGGACGCTGACGAAGCAACGACCTCATTCGATGAAGCGCTTGCCGACCTGACCCGGGTGCAGGGTGCGCCTGCGGAAGCGCTGTTGCTCTATCTCATGACCTACCAAGACGACCTGGACCTGACCGAGCCGCAATTGAAAGCGGTAGCTGAGACGCTCACGAGCTTCTTCGTACGGAGAAACCTGACCGGTGACCCGCCGACCAACGCGCTACAACGGCTCTTCATGTCGATCATCGCGGACGTATCGAGCATGACCGGTCGGCAGATCGTAGATAGGATTTGTAAGCGACTCCGCGGCGTCGCGTCGAGCGACAGGGCGTTCCACACGAAACTGACTGGGCCTCTCTACAACGAGAATGCTGATGTGGCCAGGTACATCTTGGTCGCACTCGCTCGCGCCGACATGACAAACGAGACTTTCACCGACCTCTGGGAGCGTGAAGGTAAGCACTACAGGTGGACAATCGAACACATCCTGCCCCAAGGGCCCGGCCTTCCCAAGGAGTGGCTGACCATGCTTGGTGGAGCCGACTCGGCTGCCGCCATTCAGCAACAACATGTGCACAGACTTGGAAACCTGACCATCACCGGCTACAACAGCACGCTCGGCAATCGATCGTTCCACTCGAAGAAGATCCGCAAAGACAGCAAAGGCAACTTTGTCGGATTCAAGAACGGGTTTCCACTCAATGCCGACGTCGTCGAGGCGGCCCAATGGACCGCCGCCGAAATAGACGACAGGACCAAAAAATTGGCGAAGCGTGTCTTGAGCCTGTTTCCGCTGTAGCGGGATGCCCTCTTACTCTCGCTGACGGAACTCCGCAATGGGCCGAGAATAGTCGGCCGTCCTCGTCAGTTCGCGTCCCTGGCACAGCCCAATTCTGGGCGGAGAGAAGCGCCGGATCGTACCCCGGTTGAACCATAACTCCGCCGGAACGTGCGGCAGAAACTCCGCCGGAACGTGCGGCAGAATACAAAATGCGGAAGGAGGTAGCCAATGAACGAGATCAAGTGTCCGCACTGCGGGACCGTATTCACCATCGACGAGGCAGATTACGCCAGCCTCGTACAGCAGGTGCGCACGGCGGAGTTCGAGAAAGAACTCCACAGACGGCTCACTGAGGCCGAGAAAGCCAAGAAAGCCGAGATCGAGCTCGCCGAAACGAAGGCCGCTCAGCAAGCACAGGAGGCTGCCGCAAAGAAGGACGCGGAGATCCAGCGCCTCAAGGCCGAACTCGACAAGGCAAGCACGACACATGAACTCGTCCTGGCAAAAACCGTCTCGGCGATGCAGCAAAAACTCGACCGGGCCGAGAACAAGCTCGCCCTCCAGGAAGCCGAGCAGAAGGTCACTGTGGGAGCGCTCAAGGAGAGTCACTCCAAGGAGATGGCGCTCAAGGACGATCTCATCGAGCGCGTCAAGGACATGAAGGCCAAGCTTTCCGTGAAGCTGCTCGGCGAGGACCTCGAGCAGCACTGCGAGATCGAGTTCAGCCGGATGCGGGCGCTAGCATTCCCGAACGCAAAATTCGGTAAGGACAACGACGCATCCGGCGGAACCAAGGGGGACTACGTCTTCCGGGACTTCAACGACGATGGGGTCGAGTACATCTCGATCATGTTCGAAATGAAGAA
>JAHZJB010000057.1 GCA_022601135.1 Actinomycetes bacterium
CGTCGGCGACGGCGAGCCCGTGGCGTCAGCGCTGCAATCTGCCCTGCTGGACAACCACGACGTCATCATCACCTCCGGCGGTACGGGTATCTCGCCCACCGACCGCACGCCACAGGTCACGGCCGCGTTGGTGGATTATCAGATTCCGGGCCTCGCCGATGCCATCCGGCGAGCCGGACTTCCACAGGTCCCGACTTCGGTGCTCGCACGCGGGGTGTGCGGCGTCGCCGGCCGGACGCTCATCGTGAACCTTCCCGGGTCCACCGGGGGCGTGCGGGATGGTCTGGGCGTACTCGCCGGGGTGCTTGAGCATGCGCTGGACCAGTTGCACGGCAAAGATCACGGGCAATGACCACCGTCGTGCGGGCGGCCCTGACCGATGAACTCATCGATTCGGCCGAACACGAAGCCTTGGTCTCGCAAAACGCGGCGGGCGCGGTGGTGGCGTTTACCGGTGTGGTCCGCGATCACGACGGCGGGCGAGCGGTGCTACGGCTGGATTACTCCGCGCATCCGTCCGCCGGGCACACGCTTGCCGACGTCGTCGCTCAGGTTGCGAAGGACAGCAGCGGCGTCCGCGCTGTTGCCGTCAGCCATCGGGTTGGCACTTTGCGCGTCGGCGACGCGGCATTGATCGTCGCGGTGGCAGCCGACCACCGAAGGGCCGCATTCGAGACCTGCGCGCGGCTGGTCGAGAGCGTCAAAGAACAGCTACCGGTGTGGAAGCACCAGTTCTTCGCCGACGGCACCGACGAGTGGGTCAACTCCGCATAGGTGGAGCCGGACCAGCCGAGTCAGACCGGAGGCAGCAGCGGAGCGGCCGGATCGGGGACTGTCTGAGCCGGCAGATTCGGCGGTTGGCCGCCCGGGGTGTCCGGGGTGGTGAGCGGACGCTGAGTGAGTGCCAGCAGAGCGCCCTTGCCAGAGACCTCCTGGGTTTGGATCGCGTGCCAGATCTCCCTCAGATAGTTCACGTTCGGGCTTGGGTTGCCCACGAGAGCGGGATCGACCGTGGTTCCTGGCGGCAGATTCTCCGGACTCGGCAGGTGCGGAGTGCCCGCCGGTGCCGGGATTTCGCCGGCGATCGGCTGCGCCGGAACGGGAACGTTGACGCCGGCAAGGGGGGCCAACGGATCGGTCGGTGCGGCTGCCTCGACGACATCCGGTGCCGGATCCACCGGAGCGGGTGTCAGGGGTTCATCCGTGTGCACGGACGCAGTAACGATGGTGCCCTCGATCAGCGGCGCGTCTGCCGGAGGGAGTGGTGCGTCCAGCGGCATGGGTGCCGGGGGCGGTGGCGCGTCCAGCGGCGGGCCTGCCGGAGGGAGTGGTGCGTCCAGCGGCATGGGTGCCGGGGGCGGTGGCGCGTCCAGCGGCGGGTCTGCCGGGGGGAGTGGTGCGTCCAGCGGCATGGGTGCCGGGGGCGGTGGCGGCGGCGCGAACGGATCAATCGGTGGGGGAGGCGGCAGCTCGCCGTTCGCCGCCGCCACATCGAGGGGCTCCGGCTCGTCGGCGACCACGGTTCGTGGCGTTGCAGCGGACAGCACCCCGCCGCAGGAGGGCCACGCACCCTTGCCCTGCGTTGCCAGGACACGTTCGGCGACAGCGATCTGTTCTTCCCTGGTGGCGAGGTGAGCCTTGGGCGCGAATTCGCCGCCGCCGTGGCCGGACCAGGTGCTCGGCGAGAACTGCAGCCCGCCGTGGTAGCCATTTCCGGTGTTGATGGCCCAGTTACCGCCGGACTCACACCCGGCGACCTGATCCCACTCGCCGTCGGTGGCCGCACCAGCGTGTGCGGACAGGGCTAGCGTGCCCCCACCAATGACGGCGCCGGTGACGGCGACCTTGGCGACGTTTACCGCCGAGGACGTGGTCTTGGGCTTGCGATGGCGTCCACTCATTTTTTGCGTGTTCCTCTCCGAAGCGCCCGCGAGGTCAGCTGTCGGGTTCGGGCTTGAGAGGTCGCCCGGCCGGCGTCGTCGAAACGAGGACGGCTTCACCCCAAGGAGTCGGATACGGCTCCGGGTCTCTGATGCTCGGTGGACCAGTTGGGTCCCCCGCCTCCATCCGAGTTACTTCTCGTCTGCCCGGGTGCCAACGGATGGAGTTCGGCGCGGTTGGTCACCCGGCGGGCCGGTCGGATTGTGGGGGTTGACCGGCCTGCGCAAGACCGTAACGGCTCGCCGGAGTCCCGTCACCCCGGAGCCACTGCGGCGGTGTGACCCCTGGCAAATCCTAAAAAACCTCTAAAACCGCAGGAAGTTTCATTGTTCCTGCAGGTGCCGCGAGCCGCTACCCCGCCGTAGCCATCTTGTGACCCTTCCGTTATGTGACGTAAATCACGAAACAAGTCGATGCCGCGGCCCGCTATCCACCCGAAAACGGCGGAAGGACGTCAATCGTCTGCCCCTCGCCGAGCGGCATCTCCCTGTCCCGCACGGCGATTCCGTCGCACAAGTATGAACAGCGCGCGAGCACTTGCTCGAGCCCGGCGCAGTGCGATTGGAGCTCATCGACCAGGTTTGCCAGGGTGGCGCCTGCCGGTAGGTCGATCACCGCGGCATCCGTGCCTGCCGCCGCGCGGGCTGCTGCGAAATAGCGGACAGTGACCCGCACTGGCACCGCCTAACCGCCGATCGCGCTCATGGGGCGATCGGGCTGGATGAAATCGGGGTTGTTGATGCCGTGCCCCGCGGCCTTGGCCCACATCGCGCCACGCCAGGCCGCCTCGACCGCGTCGTCATCCGCGCCGGCGCGCAGGAGGCGGCGTAGATCGGTCTCTTCGGTCGCGAACAAGCAATTGCGGACCTGCCCGTCGGCGGTGAGCCTGGTGCGGTCGCACGCCCTACAGAACGCTTGCGAGACCGATGCGATGATGCCGACCCGGCCGGCCAGCAGCGCACCGTCCTCAGCCGAGGAAACCTGCCACAGCTGAGCCGGTGCCGAACCGCGCGGCGTCGGGTCGGGGATCAGGGTGAAATGACGCTGCAGCGTGGCGAGCACGGCGGCGGCGTCGATAGCTCGTTCCCGCTGCCACGAGTGGTCGGCGTCCAGCGGCATCTGCTCGATGATGCGCAGCTGGTAGCCGTGTTCTAGGCAGAAACGAAGGAGGGCAACCGCGTCCTCGAGGCCGGTGTCCGGATCGAGTACCGCGTTGACTTTCACCGGGCTCAGCCCGGCAAGCTTGGCGGCCGCCAGTCCTTCCAGCACATCGGCCAACCGGTCGCGGCGGGTAATGGCTGTGAAGTGAGCGGGGTCGACGGTGTCCAGCGACACGTTGATGCGGTCGAGGCCGGCCTCTTTGAGCCCGGAGGCACGCTGTGCCAGCCCGACTCCGTTGGTAGTCAGTGTGATCTCCGGGCGGGGATGCAGCGATGCGGTAGTGGCGACGATGTCCTCCAGATATGGGACCACCAGCGGCTCGCCCCCGGTGAAGCGAACGCTGGTGATACCGAGTCGGATGACGGCGATGCGCAGCAGCCGGGCCAGTTCGTCGGCCCGCAACTTCTGGTCTCCGGGCATCCAGTCGAGCCCCTCGGCAGGCATGCAATAGGTGCAGCGAAGATTGCACAAATCCGTCAACGAGACGCGCAGGTCGCTGGCGATGCGCCCAAACGTATCGACCAGCGGGCCGTCCGCGGGTACCGGCGCAACAGGGCGGCGCACCGACGGCACACCGAGTGCGACAAGTGTCATGCCGCAGCCCTGTCGGGAGTATTCACCGAATCCACCGGCACGATGTCTTTGCCCAGAGGCATCAGTGACACCGGGACCATCTTGAGGTCGGCGAGCGCCAACGGGATGCCGATAATCGTGATCGCCAGTGCCGCCGCGCTCACGATGTGGCCTATGGCCAGCCACACCCCGAACAGGATGACCCAGATGACATTGCCGACGAGCGCGCCGGGCCGGGACCCGGGCTTGTCGACGATCGTGCGGCCGAACGGCCACAGCGCGTATTTCGCGATGCGCAGGGAGGCAAACCCGAACGGGATGGTGATGATCAAGACGAAGCAGATGAGCGACGCGAGCAGATAACCCAACGCCAGCCATAGGCCGCCGAAGATCAACCAGATCACATTGAGTATGAGTCGCATCTTCTTCCTCCAACGGTGACAGCAGCCTACCGACATAGGGGCATAAGGGGGTGCTGGTCCCGACGGGGTCCGAGTAAGATCTCTTCGGACGCGTCCCGACGCAGGCGGGGCGCTTTAGTTATGTACCCGACAGGTGCAGACTTATATTGGCCTCGGATAGACAAGCAGGTGAGTTCAGTGCCAACCGGGCGCGTGAAGTGGTACGACGCCGACAAGGGCTTCGGGTTCCTCTCCCAGGAAGACGGTGAAGACGTCTACGTGAGGTCTTCGGCGTTGCCCGCCGGTGTGGAGGGATTGAAGGCCGGCCAGCGCGTCGAGTTCGGGGTGGCTGCGGGCCGTCGCGGGCCGCAGGCGCTCAGCCTGAAGCTCATCGAGCCGCCGCCGAGTTTGACAAGAACCCGTCGCGAGGCCGCGGCTGCCGAGCACAAGCACAACCCCGACGAACTGCACGGCATGGTCGAGGACATGATCACGCTGTTGGAGAGCGCGGTGCAGCCGGAACTTCGCAAGGGGCGTTACCCGGATCGCAAGGTGGCGCGCCGGGTCTCTGAGGTTGTGAAGGCCGTCGCCCGCGAGCTCGACGCTTAGCGGCAGCTCGTCCAAACTGAGCTCGTGCGCGAGTTTTTGATGGAATGTCCCACATAGCTTCAGTTTCGGGAACCGGAGCAGTCAGACCCGCGCGCCGGCCGCTCGGAGAGCCTGCCGGGTTCGGAACACGATAGTGGCGGGACGATATCTGAGCAGGTCTGCGCTGACTCGAATGATCCGCCAGCCCAGAGTTTCCAGCGACGCCTGACGGTCGATGTTGTGGGCCCGTTGCCCGGGGTCCGTCCAGTGTTGCGCCCCGTCGTACTCGATACCGACCTTCCAGGTGTCCCATCCCATGTCGATACGACCCATGTGGTAGCCGAACGAATCGAACACGTCGATCTGTGTGCGCTCCGGCCGCAATCCCGCTTTCGTGAGGACGAGTCGGGTGCGCGTCTCCTGTGGTGACTCGGCGCCCTTATCCGCCAAGGCGATGACCTTGCGTAACTGCACCAGCCCGCGAACACTGCGGTGGCGCGTGATCAGCGAGGCGATGTCTTCGGCCCCGACGCCGGTAGCGCGCATCAGCGCGTCCAGTCTGATCACCGCCAGCGTCGATCCGGTGCGTCGGCCGAGATCGAACGCGGTCCGGGCCGCGGTAGTCACGGGAAGGCCACGCAAGTCGAGAAGCTCGTCGGCGTGGAGAGTCTCGTTGTGGAGCACGATTCCGGGCGTCTTGTGTTGACTGCGCTGATTCAGCTCAGCCGGCAGGCGTGCGTCTATCCGTAGCGAACCGTGCAGTGCTGCGGCGGATACGCCAACGATGGTCGCTCGCCGGCCGGACCACAGCCACGCGGCACGCGCTTTCTGGACTGCGCTGAGATGGGCGTCTTTGGGCACATAGACGTTTCGATGTACCGCGCGGTGCCGGGTGGCCAGTTGGTACCGATTGATGACGCCTGCGGCGACGGCCTCCGTCCCGACAAATGGATCCACGGTGGTACGACGCAAGGGGCAGTCGCCCGGTTCCGCCGACCGAGACCGAGCCCTTTTAGAGCATTGGCAGAGAGCTCGCTGTGAAGCTCAGATTAGCTAGTCGCCCCGCACACAGTTCGGGTCCGCCGGGTCACAGCCAGGTGTGCCGGGCTGGCCCGGTTGCCCCGGCTCGCCCGGCTGGCCCGGCTGGCCCGGGGATCCGCCTTGGCCTCCGGCGCCGCCTTGGCCGCCCTTGCCTCCGGCGCCGCCT
Organism: Actinomycetes bacterium; assembly: GCA_022601135.1. Classification (GTDB taxonomy): domain Bacteria; phylum Actinomycetota; class Actinomycetes; order Mycobacteriales; family Mycobacteriaceae; genus Mycobacterium. The sequence goes on from JAHZJB010000057.1 coordinate 5,872, forward strand.
TGGCCGCCCTTGCCTCCGGCGCCGCCTTGGCCGCCCTTGCCACCAGCGCCGCCTTGGCCGCCGGCGCCGCCCTTGCCTCCGGCGCCGCCGTGGCCTCCAGAATCGCCAGGGGAATCCGTTGGACTTGCCGTGGGCTCCTGTTGGGGTGTCGAGCTCTCCTCAGGTCCACAGCCGACGCTGAGGCAAATGACTGTCAGAACCACGCACAGCCGCGTGAGCGTTCCCATTATCGGGCCCCTAACCTTGTTTCCTGGCCACTACGCGGCAATCCCGCCGACGAGAAGGCAAGCTCTCAAAACCATCCTCGTGACCAAAGGTATCGAACGTGAAGGGGAATGAGGAGGGGGCTATCCCCACACCGTGCGCACCGACCATTCGGCGTGTGGTACCGGGAACTCGTTGCCCGCCTCGTCGCGTACCAGGGTCGGCAACTGTACGGCGATCCCAGTGAGCCTGCCCCGGTGCGGGTCCACAGTCGGCACGGTAACCGCCAGTCTGTCATCGGGCCGGAACTCCTCGATGAGGTCGCCGCCCTCGTAGGCGCGTAGTAGCACCCAAGGGGCCTCTGCAATGGCCGAAGGCACCGAAACCTGTACCGGGAATCGGCCTTTCACCGGCAGCTCACCTTGTTCTGCGGGCACGATGCAGTCGGTCGGATCGAAAACCTTGCAGAACCGGTAGGGGCCAACCCGCGTCAGGTATCCGTGTGAGTACGCCGAGATCTCCGGCAGCTGCGGCGTGTGGTCCCGAGTCAGCTTCCACAGCAGAACGCCCGTAGCCATGGATGCGAGCAGCGCCACCGCCGCGAGAACGGCGACACCACGCTTCACTCGCCCACCCTCTCCCTTTCGATCCGCACACCCTCCTGCTCGGCCAGCACCGGACGGTTACCGCCCAACCCGGGGATCAGCGAGTCGCCACGGTAGCTGACGACGGTCTGGGCCAGACCGAGTATCAAGATCGCGGTGATCGTGGTGAAACCTGCCCACAGATCGGTATAGATCAACACACCGGTGGCGCCGCCGGCGACCCAGGCCAACTGCAGTAACGATTCCGATCGTCCGAAGGCCGATGCCCGCGACTCCTCGGGCAGGTCATCCTGCAACGAGGCGTCCAGCGATGCTTTGGCGATCGCGCTGGAGCCTGAAGTGACCAGGGCGGCTGCCCCGGCGACCAATAGATTGCCGGTTACGGCGGTTGCCAGGGCCACCGCGGTGACCGCCGTCGCGGAGCGCACCACCAGCAGTGCGGGGTGGCCGAGGGCGAGACGCGCGGCGGTGAAGTTACCCACAAAGTTTCCGACTGCCGCCGCCGCGCCGATCAATCCCAGGATGCGTAGCTGCGCCCAGCCGTCTGCGTCCTGCGCCTTGGCGACAAACGCCGGATACAAGAAGAGAAAGCCGACCATCACCTTGACGGTGCAGTTGCCCCATAGCGCCGTGATGATGTTGCGACCCAACGGCTGCCGCGCCTTCGCTGTCCGACGGGCCGGGTGGGGATGGCGGTGCAGCTCACCGGAGTCGCCGTGGTAACTGAGCGTGGTCGGAATTTCACCTTCGGTGACCTCTACCCACTTCGGGATTCGCATCGCCAAAACGGCCCCGGCCACTGTCGCCGCCACGACGACGTACAGCGCGCCTGGCATCTGGAAGAGGTGGAAGCCCCACTCAAAGGCCGCAGCGATGGCGCCGCCGACCACAGTGCCGCCCAGTAACCCGAACGTGGTCAGCCGAGAATTCACGCGTACCAGGTCGATCGACGGCGGCAGTACCCGGGGAGTGACCGCGCCGCGTAGCACCGAAAAAGACTTGGACAGCACCATCATTCCGAGCGCGCACGGGTATAGCACCCAGGACGGGAAGCTTCCGGTGGCTCCGTCGTAATTGGCAATCAACACCACGGCCAGGCCGGTGCGCATGGCGAAAGAGGTTGCCAGTGCGACACGCCTGCCGTGTTGCAGGCGGTCCAGCGCGGGACCGATCAGCGGTGCGATTATCGCGAACGGGGCGATCGTGATGAGTAGGTACAGGGCGACCTTGCCCTTGCTCTCGCCGGTCGCGGCCGAGAAGAACAGGGTGTTGGCAAGCGCCACGGCCATCGCCGCATCAACCGCGAAGTTGGCGACGACTGGCCACGTCAGCGCCGTCAGGCCGGATTTGTCCGCGCCGTCGGCAGTGGCTGCCCGGTGCACGAGGTCGTACATCCTCGAGCCCATTTCGCGACTGCGGGCCGCGGCCGCACGCGTCACCGTCACTTTTTCCTCGCTGCCGGCGTCAAACCGGCCTGGCTCCGAGTCGAATTCGTCAAGCCGCGCGGTACGGCGGCGGGCGCTCTCGTCCAGGGGCGGTAGCCATCGGTTGGGGCTCTGGTTGGACGGGTCGGGTCGGCGGGCCGTGCGGTGGCCGGGTCTCCACGTCGGGTCGCTGGGATAATTGGCTACCCCCGGGTGTTCGCCCGCGGGTGGGCGCGGCGGGTAGTAGCGTTCATCAGTCTGACCGTCAGGATTCCATTGGTCACGCCGCGGTCCGGTCACGCTTCGATTCTTCCCTATGGGGCCGACAGTCGGCGTGCAGGCGGCCGGTGTGGCTGGGCCTTGTTCCCGTCGGGCAAGATGGGAGGCAATGGACAGTGTGACCGAACCCGATACACAACACCTGGAAGCGGGCGCGGCACCGGGCCGCTCAGGGGATGCGCCGGTGTCTGCGGATATCCCGGAGGACCTGGCGGCGGTGCTTACGGGCGCCGTCGATGACGCCCGCGCGGCGATCGTGGAGTTCAGCGGCGAGGACACTGTCGGGGAGTACCTGGGAGCCGGATTCGATGACTCGGCTGCGGCCACCCACCGCTTCTTGGCCAAGTTGCCCGGCTACCGCGGTTGGCAATGGGCCGTCGTCGTTGCCGCGTGTCCCGGCGCCGCCCGGGCCACTATCAGCGAAGTGGTCTTGGTGCCGGGTCCGACTGCACTGCTCGCGCCAGAGTGGGTGCCCTGGGATCAGCGGGTTCGTCCAGGTGACCTGGGGCCGGGTGATCTGCTCGCACCGCCGGCCGAGGACCCCCGGCTCGTCCCAGGTTACCTGGGCACCGGCGACCCGGAGATTGACGAGGTTGCCGGCGAGATCGGGCTGGGCCGTCGTCAGGTGCTGGGCTTGTGGGGCCGCAACGACGCCGCTCAGCGCTGGCACGACGGTGACCACGGCCCCGATTCTGCGATGGCCAAGGCGACCCGGCGGATGTGTCGCGACTGTGGCTTCTATCTGCCACTCCGCGGCGCGCTGGGGGTGATGTTCGGTGTTTGCGCCAACGAGTTCGCCTCCGACGGCCATGTCGTCGACGCCGAATACGGTTGCGGCGCGCACTCCGACACTCCCGCATCCTCGGGTACCGGGTCGCCGTTGCATGACCCCTACGACGACGGCGTACTGGACCTGGTCGAGGAGCCGCAAAAGGGCTGCTAGCGTTCCGCAGCCTCTTTGATCCGAGTCAACGAAGCTTTCATACCCTCGACCAACTCCCGCTCAAATTCGGGCACCCCGCCCAACAGACCGTTGACCAGGAGGTTCGACACCGCCCTGACGCCGTTCTCGGCATGCCGGGTCTCGAGCAGTCGGGTGCCGGTCTCGGTCGGCTCGAGTTCATAGCTCCAGACGGTGCCATTCTCGCTCACCCGGAAGGCCAATTTCTCTTCCGGGATCAGCTCGGTGATGCGGCTGGTGGTAGGCCAGAACAGTAAGCCGCGCCGATTGAGGTTAAAGGTGCGCGCGCCTTGGCGTAGCCCCCCGATCGGTTTCATCAGGCGACACTGCGGGCTCCACTGTGGCATGAGGCTCAGGTCGGAGACCAGCCTCCAGACCTTGGACACCGGCGCGTCGATGTCGATCTGGGCTTGTAGCACGGGCGCTCCCATGGCTCCATCCTCCTTGGCCGTTCAGGTCAGGCCGATCTGGGCGCTACGGGACCCGCGGCGTACGGCGTGACGTTGCCACAGAAATATCGATGTGCCAAGGACGCCGACGCCCAGGCCCGCGACGGTGACCGGCCGAAATTCCTGCAACGAGGCCACGGTGAAGGCGAGTGCCGCGGCGATCAACCAGCCGCAGGTGATGACCACGATCACGGGCCACGGTGCTAGCAGCGCCGCGGGCAGCGCCGGTGGCTGTGGGGGGTCGGGCTCGCTCATCCCCTGAACGTAGCCGATGGCCGGGCTTGCCCGGCTCCCCCTGGGTAGTCTCGACGCTGTGACAGCCGTCGCATTACACGTCGACGTCGACGGCAACCAATGATGGCCAACGGTGTCAACGTCGTCGATGTCACAGACTCCGCGGACCCTCGGCTCGACGACTTCCGCGACCTCAACAGCGTCGACCGTAGGCCGGACCTGCCCACCGGCAAGGGTCTGGTGATTGCCGAGGGCGTGCTGGTGGTGCGGCGCATGCTGGCTTCCCGATTCCATCCGCGCGCGCTCCTGGGAACCGACCGGCGGCTGACTGAACTCGGCGCCGACTTGGCCGGCCTCGACGCGCCGTTCTACCGGGCGACCGCCGAGGTGATGGCCGACGTCGTGGGTTTTCACCTCAACAGGGGCGTGCTCGCGTCGGCGTCGCGCGCTCCCGAACTGACGGTGCCCCAGGTGCTTGGCGGCGCCAACACGGTTGCGGTGCTCGAGGGCGTCAACGACCATGAAAATCTCGGTTCGGTGTTTCGTAATGCTGCGGGCCTCGGTGTGGATGCCGTTCTATTCGGCAGCGGATGTGCCGACCCGCTGTACCGGCGAGCTGTGCGGGTCTCGATGGGGCATGCGTTGCTGGTGCCTTTTGCCAACGCGAAGTCCTGGCCGTCCGACCTGAAACTATTGCGGGAAGCTGGTTTTCGAGTGCTGGCGATGACACCCGAGTCGGCGGCGCCGTCGTTGCCCGACGCGATGGCCGGGCTGGCCATGCGGCGGGTTGCTGTCCTGGTCGGCGCGGAGGGACCCGGTCTTCAAGAACAGACCATGCGGTTGAGTGATGAGCGGGTGCGCATCCCGATGTCGGGGGGAACTGACTCGCTCAACGTCGCCACTGCCGCCGCATTGGCCTTTTACGAGCGCGTCCGGGCGGGCACCCACCCCGCGGTTGGGGGAGGGGAATGACCGAGGACTCCACCCCCTGGGCAACGGGATTGACGGTGGCGGCGTTCGTCGCAGCCGTGATCGGTACGGCGATCGTCGTCCTGAGTATCGGGTTGTCGCGGGTGCATCCGCTCGTTGCCGTGGGCCTGAATCTCGTCGCAGTTGGCGGACTTGCTCCCACCGTGTGGGGATGGCGCAACGTGCCGGTTTGGCGCTGGTTCGTGCTCGGATCGGCGGTCGGCGTCGGGGGCGGTTGGGTTGCGCTGTTAACCCTGGCCGCCGCTGGAGCGAACGCCTAATAGAACGTCTTCCCATGCTGGTACGGCTGGGTGGCCTTTCTTCGGGCGGGGCGGCTTGGTCGCCGGCGGCGGCTCAGGCGCCTCTGTGGGTGTCGCGAGGGGCGCCTCGGGTTCCCCGAGAGCGAGTTGCGCTACCGGCGCCAGGGGGCGCAGCGGCCGAGCGAAACTTGGATCGATCAATTCGTGGGCCGCATCGTCGAAAGCTGTGACGGTTCCACCGTGCGCGCCCGGCGCGAACCGGAAATGTGCCTGGAGATCCGATCTGCCCGCCGTCCAGGACATCTGCACCGTCCAACGTCCGTCCTCGTTGCGCCAGGCATCCCAGTTGGTGTCTTCGGGGTCGAGGCCGCGTGCGACCAGTGCGGTGCTCACCGTTTCCAGCAGGGTCAGCACGGAGGGGCCGTCAGGGAGGACCGGATGAGCTGCGGTGGCCAGTTCGGCGGCACGTGCTCGCTCGAGAAGCACCGGATGGGCGAACCGCTCCACTCGCGAGATGGAAGCTCCCGACGCCTTGGCGACTTGCTCGACGGACGCACCCGACCGGATTCTTGCCTGAATATCCCTGGGGCGCATCGTGTTTGTGACCTCGACATCGATAGCGGTTTGACTGGAACCGGCCTCGTCGCCACGAACGGCGGCCTCGAGTCGCGGGTCTGATCGCAGCACGAACTTCTCGCCCGAGTCGGCTGACTCGCAGATGATTCGTCGGCTGTCGGCATCGAGTCCGACGACTTTGAGTTCTCGCATTGCGACCTCCTCCGGGCTGAAGCCAAGCCCGATACGCAGGTCACCCTACTGCGTTATCAGTCCGTAACCCGGATGACACGCGGCGCAGGTTCGCGGTTAAAGCCGTTGCGTCACCCAGTCGATGCACTGAGTCAGTGCGGTGACATCGTCCGGTTCAACGGCGGGGAACATCCCGACACGCAGCTGGTTGCGCCCAAGCTTGCGGTAGGGCTCAGTGTCGACGATCCCGTTGGCGCGCAATATCGACGCCACGGCCGCGGCATCCACGTCGTCGGAGAAGTCGATGGTGCCCACCACCGGTGAACGCAGCTGTGGGTCCGCCACGAACGGAGTTGCGAACGACGACGCCTCGGCCCAGGAGTAGAGGCGCGCCGCTGAGTCGGCGGTCCGCCGGGTCGCCCAATCCAGTCCACCATTGTCGAGTAGCCAGCCGATCTGATCGGCGAGCATCACCAGCGTGGCGATCGCCGGGGTGTTGTAGGTCTGGTTCTTCACACTGTTCTCGATGGCGATGGGTAGTGACAGGAAATCGGGCACCCACCGCCCGGCGCCGGCGATCGCCTCCACCCGCGCCAACGCTGCAGGGGACATCAGCGCGATCCAGAGCCCGCCGTCACCGGCGAAGTTCTTCTGCGGGGCGAAGTAGTACACGTCGGCGTCGTTGATGTTGACCGGCAGACCGCCGGCGGCCGAAGTGGCGTCGATCGCGATCAACGCGTCACCAGATCCCTCCGGTCGTTGCACCGGTATCGCGACACCGGTGGAGGTTTCGTTGTGCGCCCACGCGATGAGGTCGACCGACGGATCCGACACGGGTTTGGGTGCGCCACCCGGATCGGCCTTGACGACGACGGGGTCGCCGATGAACGGGTTCTTGGCTACGGCGGCGGCGAACTTCGCGCTGAACTCGCCATACGTGAGATGCAGCGAGCGCTTGTCGATCAATCCGAAGGCCGCGGCATCCCAGAAGGCGGTGGATCCTCCGTTGCCGAGGATCACCTCGTAGCCATCGGGCAACGAGAACAGTTGTCCAAGGCCCTCGCGCACCCGCCCCACCAGGTTTTTGACCGGCGCTTGGCGATGTGACGTGCCGAAAACGTCACCGGCGGCCATCAACGCCTGTAATTGTGCAGCTCTGACCTTGGACGGCCCGCAGCCGAAGCGGCCGTCGGCGGGTTTGAGTTCGGGCGGGATTCGCACCGAGGACTTGGTAGTTGAGGCGTCGGCCATGGTGGCAACACTAAAGCGTGTCCAACGATTGCCGGGTAGAGGGTGGTGCGGCCACGTTGACCCCAAGGTTGCCCTTCCCGGCAGGCAGCAGCGTTCTTGGGTAACTACTTTTCGGGAACTGGCCGCAACTAGTGAAAACGCCCTGTTCAATTCCTGGGACCACGGGTACTGTCTTTAGACAGCGAGCAGGCCAATGTAAACCTGACGGGAGGCTCACCAATGGCCGTCACGACCGCTAGAACGCCCATCGTCCGGCGTTGGCGCAAGAACATGGAGTTGGGCGACAGCCCGGAAGATCAGGCATACGTTGAGATGCTGGGCACCTTGTCCGAGGGTTCTGTGCGACGTAGTTTCGATCCCTACAAAGACATCGATTGGGATGCGCCCGAGTTCGCGGTGATCCCCAACGACCCCCGTTGGATACTGCCGGGAACTGATCCCATCGGTCGCCACCCCTGGTATAGGTCGCAGTCCATCCAGCGGCAGATTGAGATCGGGATGTGGCGCCAGGCGAATGTCGCCAAGGTCGGGTTGCACTTCGAGTCGATCCTTATCCGCGGTTTGATGAACTACGCATTCTGGGTACCCAACGGCTCCCCCGAGTACCGGTACTGCATGCACGAGTCGGTCGAAGAGTGCAACCACACCATGATGTTCCAGGAGATGGTGAACCGGATCGGCGCCGACGTTCCCGGTATGCCGCGGATGCTCAGGTGGTTGTCGCAGTTCATCCCACTGGCCGCGGGTCCGCTGCCCAACGTTTTCTTCTTCGGGGTGCTGGCGGGTGAAGAGCCCATCGATCACACCCAGAAGGGTGTGCTGCGAGAGGGCAAGGCACTGCATCCGGTCATGGAGCGGGTGATGGCCATCCACGTGGCCGAGGAAGCCCGGCACATCTCCTTCGCGCACGAATACCTGCGCAGGCGTGTTCCGAAAATGCTGCGCCGCAACAGGTTCTGGTTGTCGCTGAACGTGCCCGTCATCATGCGAGTGCTGTGCCAGGCGATCCTGAAGCCGCCGAGGTCGTTCTGGAAAGAGTTCGATATCCCGCGTTCGGTCAAGAAGGAATTGTTCTTCTCGTCGCCCGATTCGGAGCAGTTCCTGCGTGACATGTTCGGCGATGTCCGGATGCTCTGCTACGACACGGGACTGATGAACCCGATCGCGAAGCTGATGTGGCGGATCTGCAAGATTGACGGCCCGCCCAGCCGCTACCGCAGTGAACCCGCACGCCAACATGTGGTGACCGCCGCCTAGGCGGTCACCTCGCCGTACCGGCAAGGAAACCCATTGCCCCACGTCATTACCCAGTCGTGTTGCAGCGACGGATCCTGTGTCTATGCCTGCCCGGTGAACTGCATCCACCCGTCACCGGACGAACCCGGATTCGCGGCCGCCGAGATGTTGTACATCGATCCGGCGGCATGCGTCGACTGCGGCGCCTGCGTAGCCGCCTGCCCGGTCGGTGCGATTGCCCCGGACGCACGCTTGACGGAGCGGCAGTTGCCGTTTGTCGAACTGAACGCAGCGTTCTACCCGGTTCGGCAGACCACGCTGGCGCCGGCGACCAAGCTTGCGCCGGTGCTCGACGCCCCGGAGGTGCATCCGCGCGCCAGCGGCCCGTTACGGGTCGCCATCGTCGGGTCGGGGCCGGCGGCCATGTATGCGGCCGACGAACTGCTGACTCAGCGGGGAGTCCGGGTCAATGTTTTCGAAAAACTCCCGACGCCTTTCGGTTTGGTACGCGCCGGTGTTGCCCCTGACCACCAGGACACCAAAAAAGTGACGCGGCTGTTCGGCCAGATCGCCGCGCGCCGCGGATTCAGGTTCTACCTCAACGTTGAGGTGGGATTCCACCTGACCCACGACGAACTCCTCGAACACCACCACGCGGTGTTGTATGCGGTGGGCGCCGCCAACGACCGCCGCCTCGAGGTGGGCGGCATGGGGCTGCCGGGTACGTACACCGCCACCGAGGTGGTCGCGTGGATCAACGGGCATCCCGACTTCGCCTGCCTCCCAGTCGATCTGAGTAGTGAACGGGTCGTCATCGTTGGCAACGGAAACGTGGCGCTGGATGTCGCGCGCATCTTGACGACCGATCCGAACATATTGGCACGCACTGACATCGCCGACCACGCGCTGGACGTTCTGCGGGAATCCCAGGTGCGGGAGGTGGTCATCGTCGCCCGCCGCACACCCGCCTCGTCGGCGTTCACCCTGCCCGAACTGATCGGGCTTACCGGGACCGGTGAGGTCGTGCTGGACACCGCTGATCGCGATCTGGTGATCAGCGACCTCGCCCGCGAAACCGATCCACTGACACGCCGCAAGCTGGAGATACTCGCCAAACTAGGCGACGCTGCCAGGCCGCCATCTCGGCCCCGGATTCGATTCACGTTCGGACTGACCCCCCAACGTATTGTTGGGAACGGCACGACTGCCGGAATGGAGTTCACCGTCACCGGGACCGATGAGACCCGGATGATCTCGGCCGGGCTGGTGCTGACCTCAATAGGTTACCGGGGCAAGCCGATTCGCGGTTTACCGTTTGACGAGGTGTCCGCGGTGGTTCCCAACGAGGCTGGCCGGGTGATCGATTCGGGCACTGGTATGCCGTTGCCCGGCAGTTACGTGACGGGTTGGATCAAACGCGGGGCGACGGGCTTCATCGGAAGCAACAAGTCATGCGCGGCGCAGACGGTGCGCAACCTGGTCGCCGACTACAACGACGGTCTGCTGGCCGATCCGGGGCGCAAGGCCGCCGCGCTCGATCGGTTCGTGCGGGGTCGGCGCCCCCAGGTGATCGATGGCGCGGGATGGAAAGCAATCGACGACGCCGAGATCGCCCGGGGTGGTGGACGGCGGCCGCGACGTAAGTTCACCAACGTCGCCGACATGCTCGAGGTCGTCGCCGCTGCGCCCGCACTGGGCCCGCACCGGCGCCTGCTGGCGAGCCTGCGCCGCTGAGCGGGTGGGACACTCATTCGCCGATCAGGTCAGACCGAGGAGATCCCAGCCCTGGACCGACTCCACGCTGCGCGGTGCCGGGCCGATGTAGGGCGCCGCCGGACGCACCAGCTTGCCCAGCCGCTTCTGCTCCAGGATGTGGGCGCACCAGCCGGCGGTGCGGGCACAGGTGAACATCGCGGGCATCATCCGCGGCGGTACCTGTGCGAAGTCAAGGATTACCGCCGCCCAGAACTCGACGTTGGTTTCGATGGCCCGGTCGGGCCGGCGTTCCCGCAACTCCGTCAGCGCGGCCTGCTCGAGCGCAGCTGCCACCTCGTATCGCGGCGCCGCCAGCCGTTTGGCGGTCGCACGCAGCACCCGCGCCCGCGGATCTTCGGCCCGGTACACGCGATGTCCGAAGCCCATCAGCTTTTCCTTGCGGTCCAGGATTCCCCGGACGACCGCCTGCGCATCGCCGGTGCGCTCGGCCTCCTCGATCATCGGGATCACCCGCGCGGGAGCGCCGCCGTGCAGTGGTCCGCTCATCGCACCGATGGCACCGGACAGCGCGGCGGCAACGTCGGCGCCCGTCGAGGCGATGACCCGCGCGGTGAAGGTGGACGCGTTCATGCCGTGCTCGGCGGCGCTCACCCAGTAGGCATCAATGGCCTCGATGTGTCGAGGGTCGGGATCGCCCTGCCATCGGGTCATGAATCGGGCGGTGACGGTGTCGCGTTGGTCGATCAGGCGTTGCGGCACCGCGGGTTGATAGATACCGCGTGCGGACTGGGCCACGTAGGACAGCGCCATCACCGAGGCGCGAGCGAGTTGATCGCGCGCCGTCTCGTCTTCGATGTCCAGCAGCGGTGGGTAGCCCCAGATCGGCGCCAGCATCGCCAATCCCGCCTGCACGTCGACGCGGACGTCGCCGCTATGGATAGGCAGCGGGAAGGGTTCGGCAGGCGGCAGTCCTTCCCCGAACCGGCCGTCGACCAGGAGGGCCCAGACGTCGCCGAAGGTGACCCGGTGTGCGACCAGGTCCTCGACGTCGACGCCGCGGTAGCGCAGCGCTCCGCCGTCCTTGTCAGGCTCGGCGATCTCGGTCTCGAACGCCACCACGCCCGCCAACCCGGGAGCAAAATCCTTCGGCACCGCAGTCATGGGCCGATTCTCGCATCCGGCCCCGCCGCTCGAGCCGACAGCCCGGTTCCGGCGTAGCGTTGTCGCGTGGGCACTTCTGACGACCTCACCCGGATGCGGGTGGAGTACGGATCCGTGGAGAAGGACGGCAGCGGTGATCTCGACGCCGACTGGCTGGACGTCGGCTGGGTAGCGCTGCTGGGTAGCTGGATGGCCGAGGCCGAGGAGGCGGGTGTCGCCGAGCCGAACGCGATGGTCGTCGGTACCGTCGACGCCGACGGCAGGCCCGTCACCCGGACCGTGCTGTGCAAGAGCGTGGACGAATCCGGAATCTCCTTTTACACCAACTACGACTCCGATAAGGGTGAACAGTTGGCCGTGCACCCGTACGCGTCGGTGACTTTTCCGTGGTATTCGCTGGGGCGCCAGGTGCACATCCGGGGTCCCGTCACAAAAGTGACCCCCGGGGAGACCGCCGGATACTGGGCGCGCCGGCCGCGCGGTTCCCAGTTGGGTGCTTGGGCGTCGAGGCAGAGTAAACCTATTCCGTCGCGCGCCGCACTCCTCCAACAGTTGGCCGATGTCACCGAGCGCTTCTCCGACGTCGGCGAGGTTCCAGTGCCGCTGCACTGGGGTGGCTACCTGATCGAACCTGAGACGGTTGAGTTCTGGCAAGGCAGGGAGAACCGGATGCACAACAGGATCCGTGTTCGCGGCTCTGCGGTCGAACGCCTGCAGCCGTAGCGGTGAATACATAGTGTCTGTGAGGGTTGGTAGTTCCCGCCTGCCCCCCGCGGGCGTGACCGCGGCGGTGGGACTACCTTTTGTAGGCAGACTGACGCGTCTTCCCGATCGATCCGATAAAGACAGAAGGGGTCCCAGTGGCCGATAACGCCGAAGCCGGGCAAGAGCACGCCACCCTGAAGTACCCGGGCGGTGAGTTGAACCTTGACATCGTCCACGCCTTCGAGGGCGCGGACGGTATTGCTCTGGGGCCGTTGCTTGCGAAGACCGGTTACACCACCTTCGACGGCGGTTTCGTCAACACCGCCGCCGCCAAGAGCGCCATCACCTATATCGACGGCGACGCCGGAATTTTGCGGTACCGGGGTTACCCCATCGAGCAATTGGCGGCGAATTCGACGTTCATCGAGGTCAGCTACCTTCTGATTTTCGGTGAGTTGCCGACCGCTGAGCAACTGGAGAAGTTCACCGTCCAGATTCAGCGGCATACGTTGCTGCACGAGGACCTCAGGCGTTTCTTCGACGGTTTCCCGCGCGATGCGCACCCGATGCCGGTGCTGTCCAGCGCGGTCAACGCGCTGAGCGCCTACTACCAGGATTCGCTGGATCCTTTCGATCCCCGCCAGGTCGAGCTGTCCACCATCCGGCTGCTGGCCAAGTTGCCCACGATCGCGGCCTATGCCTACAAGAAATCGGAGGGGCAGCCCTTCCTGTACCCGGACAACTCGCTGACACTGGTAGAGAACTTCTTGCGGATGACGTTCGGAGTCCCGGCTGAGGACTACGAGGTCGATCCGGAAATCGTGCGGGCCCTGGACATGTTGTTCATCCTGCATGCCGATCATGAGCAGAACTGCTCGACATCAACAGTCCGGTTGGTGGGGTCCTCCCAGGCCAACCTGTTCACCTCGATCTCCGGGGGTATCAACGCTCTGTGGGGTCCACTGCACGGTGGTGCGAACCAGGCGGTGCTGGAGATGCTGGCGAAGATCCGCCGCGAGGGCGGCGACGTTGCCTCCTTCGTCAAGAGGGTGAAGGACCGCGAAGACGGTGTGAAGCTGATGGGCTTCGGTCACCGGGTGTACAAGAACTACGACCCGAGGGCACGCATCGTCAAGGAGCAGGCCGACAAGATCTTGGGAAAAATCGGCGTCAATGACGAGTTGCTCGACATCGCCAAGTCGCTCGAAGAAATCGCGCTCACCGACGACTTCTTCATCGAGCGCAAGCTCTACCCGAACGTCGACTACTACACCGGCGTGATCTACCGGGCCATGGGCTTTCCGACCCGGATGTTCACCGTGTTGTTCGCCCTGGGCCGGCTGCCCGGCTGGATCGCCCACTGGCGAGAGATGCACGGCGAGCCCAACAAGATCGGTCGCCCACGTCAGATCTACACCGGCTACACCGAGCGTGACTACGTCGAGCTGGACAACCGGTGAGTCCCAAGGCCTCCTGACGGCCGGCGTCTGATGCCGCGAAAGTTGTAGTGCAGCAAGTGCCGTGTGAGTGAGTCGTCGGAGTCGCTGAGCGCGCGGCGCAAGGTCATCATCCTGGCCTCGTGCTGTCTGAGCCTGCTGATCGTGTCGATGGACGCGACGATCGTCAACGTTGCGATACCAAGCGTGCGTGCCGATTTGTCCGCCACACCGACGCAGATGCAGTGGGTGATCGATGTTTACACACTGGTGCTGGCGTCGCTGTTGCTGTTGTCGGGCGCCACCGCCGACCGTTTCGGCCGGAGACGCACTTTCCAGGTCGGCTTGTCGATTTTCGCCGTCGCGTCGTTGCTGTGCAGCCTGGCTCCGAACATCGAAACCCTGATCGCCGCCCGGCTGCTCCAGGCGATCGGCGGCTCGATGCTCAATCCCGTCGCGATGTCGATCATCACTCAGGTGTTCACCGGCCGGGTGGAACGGGCACGGGCAATCGGCATCTGGGGCGGCGTCGTGGGAATCTCCATGGCGCTGGGTCCGATCGTGGGAGGTGCGCTCATCGAGTACGTCGGATGGCGCGCCGTGTTCTGGATCAATCTCCCGATATGTGCGATCGCGATAGTGCTAGCCGCGATCTTCGTGCCCGAATCCAAGTCGGCGTCGATGCGCGGCGTGGACCCGGTCGGTCAAGCACTCGGCGTGACCTTTCTGTTCGGCATGGTGTTTGTTCTCATCGAAGGGCCGGCGCGAGGCTGGAGCGAACCGGACGTCGCGGCGATCGGCGTTATCGCCGCGCTGGCATTCGCGGCCTTCGTGCGCTACGAAACCAGACATGAAGATCCGTTCATCGATCTTCGATTCTTTCGCAGCATCCCGTTCTCGTCCGCGACCATCATCGCCGTCGCCGCGTTCGCGGCGTGGGGTGCCTTCCTGTTCATGATGTCGCTGTATCTGCAAGGTCAGCGAGGGTTCTCGGCGATGCACACCGGGTTGATTTACCTGCCACTCGCAGTCGGCGCGATCATCTTCGCCCCGTTGTCAGGCCGACTCGTCGGCCGATTCGGCGCCCGGCCATCACTGCTGATCGCCGGAGCCCTGATGACCGCAGCAACCCTGCTGCTGACCCAGCTCAGTGCCGTGACGCCCGTGTGGCAACTGCTGCTGGTCTTCGCGGTGTTCGGCATCGGATTCTCGATGGTGAATGCGCCCATCACCAATGAGGCGGTCAGTGGGATGCCGACAGACCGTGCCGGCGCTGCCTCGGCGATCGCCTCGGCCAGCCGTCAGGTCGGCGTGAGTGTGGGTGTGGCGCTGTGCGGTTCGGTTGCCGGTGCCGCACTTGCAGATCCGACCGTCGACTTCGCCCGTACCGCGCGGCCGTTGTGGCTGCTGTTCGCCGGGGTGGGGGTGCTGATCTTCGCGCTCGGCTTCTACTCGACGTCACCCCGCGGACGCCGCTCAGCCGAGCGGCTGGCTCCACTGATCGCCGGTCCGCCGGGTGGCGGCGCCGACGCCCGCTAGCCCTGCAAAACGGCCATCGCGGCGTTGTGGCCGCCGATGCCCGATACCGCGCCGCCGCGGCGAGAGCCCGAACCGCACAGGAGAATTCGGTCATGTTCGGTGGCCACGCCCCAGCAGCGGGCAGCGGTGTCCAGCGGTTCATCGTCCCCGGCAAAGGGCCACCTCAAGGCTCCGTGGAATATGTTGCCGGCAGTCATCCCCAGCGAATGCTCGAGATCAGCTGTCGTCTTGGTCTCGACGCACGGCAATCCGGCCGAGTCGAGCATCAGTACATCCTGAATCGGTTCGGCCAGAACCGAATTCAGTGATTCCATCACCGCCGCGGTCAAACGATCCCGGGTCTGTTCGGGGTCGTTCTCTACCAGCCGGTGCGGGGTGTGCAGACCGAACACGGTCAACGTATGCGCACCGGAGTCGCGTAACTCCTCCGCCAGGATGGTGGGATCGGCCAGCGAATGGCAGTACACCTCACACGGCAGCGGACTCGGTACGTTGCCGGCTTCGGCGCGCTCGAATGCGGCGTCGAGTTGGCAGTAGCTTTCGTTGATGTGGAAGGTGCCGCCGAAGGCCTGCTCCGGGGTGACGGTGCGGTCGGCCAGGCGTGGGAGCCGGCGCAGCATCAGGTTGACTTTGACCTGGGCGCCCTGGGCCAGGTCCGGCTCAGGGTCCCCGGTCAGCCGGGCCAGTACCGCCGGTGTCACGTTCGCGAGCACCACGCGGGCGTGAACTTCGCAATCTTGGTCGCCGCGTCGGTAGCGCACATCGCCGTCGGGCGTGATCGAGTAGACCTCCGCGCCGGTGGTGATGTCGGCACCATGACCGGCGGCAGCGGCGGCCAGCGCTGCGCTGACCGCTCCCATCCCGCCCACCGGAACATCCCAGTGGCCGGTGCCACCGCCGAGCAGGTGGTAGAGAAAACACACGTTCTGCGCGAGCGACTCCGCGTTGGCGCGCGCGAACGTGCCGATCAATCCGTCGGTAAGCATCACGCCGCGCACGAGGTCGCTGCGCACCGAGTCGGTGATCGCGTGTCCCAGCGGAGTGCAGATCAGCGTTTCCCAGGCAGCGTCGGCGCGGGCGTTGCCGCCGATCACGTGCCGGCGCGCCTGATCACGCGTGCGTAGCGGTTCGGTCAGCGTCGGCCACAGTGGCTCGGTGACCAGCCGGCACCGACGATAGAACTCGCCGAAGCCCGGCTCGTCGGCCGCCGCGCCAACTGCGGCGAAGGTGCTCCGCGGTCCGATGAGCAGGCCGGTGCGTCCGCCGGAGGCAGGATCGGGGGTATAGGACGAGTAGGTGCGTCGCACCAGCGGAATGCGTACTCCGAGATCTTTGACGATTTTCTGTGGCAGCAGGCTGACCAGGTACGAGTAGCGCGATATCCGGGCATCCACACCGTCGAACGCGGGCGCCGATACCGCGGCGCCGCCGACGTGATCGAGGCGTTCCAGCAGCAACACTCGTTGGCCGGCCCGCGCCAGGTAACCGGCGGCAACCAGGCCGTTGTGTCCACCGCCGACGATGACCGCGTCGAACGCAGCGCCTCTCACCAGGCCATCGAGCCTTTCCAGGGTCACGCGGCACGATGCCCACCCAATCGTGGCCACCTCAAACACCCGACAGTAGTCGAGGCGACCCGGCCCGCTCTCATCCTGCGCCCCGATCCGCGTTTGACTGTTGTTTGCCGAATGGACACCGCCTGATTGAATTTGGGCCAGTTTTCGTCAGGCCACCGCAGGTGGACTATGCTCAACTATCGGTTGTAAGCCGCCCGTATCGATTAGCTGAGGTGACTCCAGTGGTCAAACATCGCAAACCACGATCCCGACGGTCCGTCCCACTGCTCATCACCGGTCTTGGCGGGGTTGCGTTGTTGAGTCACGGAATAACGACCGCAGCGGATTCCGGTGTCAAGGCCACGCCCTCGGTGCAGCCGACCAGCCTCGAGTGCCTGATGAATGACGCTCTCTGCGACGGCGACGACGCTTCTGCAGCCTCCGCCGTGGCCTCCGGTAGCGAACACTCCGCCGCCACGGCGGCGGCTGATCCGGTTCCCAATCTATTCGCCTTTTTTTTCGGCAACGGCACGCCTGAACATCCCGACGCCGGCATTCTCACCGGCGACGGGTACAACTTCACCGAAAACGACGTCGACCGGACACCCAACTGCATCAAGGGCCAGCCATGCAACGGCGGTGATGCCGGCCTGCTGTTCGGTAAAGGCGGCAACGGCTACGACGGAGGAAGCGGGGGCCACGCATTCCTCTTCGGCCGCGGAGGCAACGGTGGGGACGCGGTTGACGGATTGAAGGTCGGCGATCCCCTCGCCGGTGGTGACGGCGGCCGCGGCGGTGTTTGGGGTGGAATCAGTTCAGATGGGGTCCTTTTTAAGGGCGGCGGCGGGAACGGCGGCGACGGCATCAACAGTGGCCGTGGCGGCGACGGCGGGGACGCGGGCTGGGGGTTCAACTTGATCCCCGCGGTGTTCAACCGGCTTTTGGGTCGTAACAGCGGCGCAGACGGCAATGCAGGCTTTTCCTTCCTGTCGTTCTCCGGCACCGGTGGTATGGCCGGCGACGGCGGCGACGGTGACGTGCTGCACCCCAACGGCGGTGACGGAGGAAATGCCGGAAACTCCGCGCAACTGCCATTGCTCGACCCCGGTGGGGTAACTCATCAGGGTGGCGACGGCGGCGACGGGTACACCAATCCGGACGGCGCGGGCGGTAACGGCGGCAACGGCGGTAGCGGCGGCAACGGCGGAATCTGGGGCTCCGAACCGGGCGGCGTCGGCGGCAAGGGCGGCGACGGGGGCGGTGGGACAACCGCCGGCGGCAACGGCGGCGACGGCGGTGATGCCGGCTACGCCAGCCTGGTAGCCGGCGAAGGTGCCCACGGTGGCGATGGCGGCAACGGCGGCGACACCAGCGCCGGACCCGGCGGAGCGGGAGGCGACGCCGGCGATGGCGGACTCGGTGGGGTGCTGACCGGTGCGGGCGGTAACGGCGGCAAGGGCGGCAACGGCGGCACCTCAGCTGACGGTGCCGGCGGGACTGCCGGCACGGGCGGCGACGGAGGCCCGGCCGGCAGCATCGGCGGCTTCGGCGGAACCGGCGGCAACGGCGGTGGCGGCACCACGACCGCAGCCGACGGCGGAAGGGGCGGCGACGGCGGGTTCGGCGGTTTCCAGGGCGAATTCGGCGGGTTAGGCGGCAACGGGGGGGCCGGCGCCACCGGCGTTGCCGGCGGTGATGCCGGCTACGCC
>JAHZJB010000058.1 GCA_022601135.1 Actinomycetes bacterium
ATTGCCCGCGATGGCGGTGAAGTTGAACGGCGTGATCGCGTAGACGAAGCCCTCCAACGGCCGGTAGTCGGTGCGGTTCCACACGCCACGGGTGCTGACCGGCTGCTCGGCGAGGATATTGCGAGCGAACGCGACATTGAAACGCCAGAAGTCGATGAGCTCACAGGGCGAGTCGATCTCGGCCTGATAGGGGCTCTTGGACTGGCCCAGCATCGTCGCCGCCGCGATCTTCTCCCGCCACGGCCCGGCCATGAGGTCGGCCGCCCGCAGGAAGACTGCCGCGCGCTCGTCGAACGGTGTGGCTTCCCAATCTTTTTTGGCCGTCAGGGCCGCCTCGACGGCAGCCCGGGCGTCGGCGTGGTCAGCGTTGGTGAAGGTGCCCAGCCGCGCCGCACGCCGGTGTGGCTGGACCACATCGCCGCGGGCGCCAGCCCCCATCCGGTGCCTGCCGCCGATGACGTGCGGCAAGTCGATCGGGTCACTCGCCAAGCTGGTCAGCTCAGCGGCAAGCCTGGAGCGTTCGGGAGTTCCTGGGGCGTAGTCGTGAACCGGTTCGTTTTTCGGCACCGGGACCTGGGTAACCCCTGTGATCGTGTCCATCCAGCAAGGATGCCTAGCTTCGGCGCGTAATCCGATGGATGATCGGACAAGCCAGTATGCAGTTTATAGTCGGATCAGACAAAGGAGTGGGTCATGGCGGTGTCGGCAGCGGGCCTCGGGCTCGGTCAGTTGCTGCTCGCGCTGGACCGCACGATGGTCACTCTCATCGAGGCGCCGAGCGGGCTGGACATGCCCGTGAATTCGGTGGCCCTGGTCGACGCCGATGACGTACAGCTCGGATTGACGGTCGGGCCCGGTGCAACCGACCTGCTCTTCCTGCTGGGCGTATCGGACGCCGACGCTGTCGACTGGCTCGGGCAACACGCCGAGCGACCCGTGGCGATCTTCGTCAAGGAGCCCACGGCAACGGCGGTGGCCCGGGCCGTCGCGCTGGGCTGCGCAGTCGTCGCCGTCGAACCCCGGGCCCGCTGGGATCACCTCTACCGCCTGGTCAACTACGCACTCGAGCATCACGGTGATCGCAGCGATCCACTGCGCGACTCCGGGACCGACCTATTCGGACTGGCGCAATCCATCGCCGACCGCACCCGGGGCATGATCTGCATCGAGGACGCCAGCAGCCACATGCTGGCCTACTCCGCTTCCAGCGAGGAAGCCGACGAGCTGCGCCGTCTGACCATCCTGGGTCGCGCCGGACCGCCAGAGCATCTCCAGTGGATCGGGCAGTGGGGCATCTTCGACGCATTGCAGTCCAGCCCCGCGGTGGTGCGCGTCGACGAACGTCCCGAGCTGGGATTGCGGCCCCGAATGGCGGTCGGCGTGCACCTGCCCCCGACCAATACGCGCCGGGCGCCCGCCTTCGCCGGCACGATCTGGCTTCAACAGGGGTCCACTCCCCTGGCCGACGACTCCGCGGAAATCCTGCGGGGCGGCGCGGTGCTCGCGGCCCGAATCATGTCGCGGCTGGCAACCGCGCCGTCGCAGCATGCCGCGCGCGTGCAACAGTTGCTCGGCTTGACGGCTCGGGACTCCGAGGAGGTCGGCGTGCTCGCGCGCGAGCTGGGCATTCCCGCGGATGCCCGCGCCGCGCTGGTCGGCTTCCGAGGAGTGGGCGCGGCGGCTCCCTCGGACGTGATCGCGTTGAGTGCCAGCGCTTTTCGGGCCGACTCGCAGGTCGCCTCGGCCGGCGATCGAGTGTACGTGCTGCTACCGAAGATTGCCTCGGCCGCACCGGTCACCTCGTGGGTACGAGGTGTCGTTGCCGCGCTGCGCCGCGAACTCGGCCTCGACGTCCGTGCCGTGACCGCCGCGCCGCTGACCGGGCTGGTCGGCGCAGCGGCGGCGCGTACCGAGGTGGACCGGGTTTTCGACAGTGCCGAGCGTCACCCGTCTGCTATCGGCCAGGTGACCTCCCTGGACGAGGCACGTACGACGGTGCTCCTCGACGAGATCGTGTCTCAGGTCGCAGCCGAAACCCGGCTGGTGGACCCGCGGGTGCGCGAGCTTCGCACGCGAGACCCGATGCTGGCGGAGACCTTGCGGGCCTACCTTGACGGATTCGGCGATATCGCCGCGACGGCGCGGCAGCTGCATGTCCACCCGAACACCGTGCGGTACCGAGTCCGCCGAATCGAGAAGCTGCTGGCGACCTCGTTAAATGACGCCGACGAACGTTTGGTGCTCGCGCTCGGGCTGCGTGCCGCCGAGCGTTGAGCGGATCGGGAGCACCCACCACCCACGACGGTTCTGCCGAGGTACTTCAGTGCGCCGAATCCGCCAACCGCTGCACAGCCGCGGCGATCCGTTCGTCGGTCGCCGTCAAAGCCACCCGCACGTGCCGGCTTCCCGTCGGCCCGTAGAAGTCCCCGGGCGCGACCAGGATGCCGCGTCCCGCCAACCAGGTGACCGTGTCGCGGCACGGCTCACCGCGCGTCGCCCACAGGTAGAGTCCGGCCTGAGAGTGGTCGACGGTGAATCCAGCGGAGCGCAGCGCCGGTAGCAGGGCATCGCGCCGGCGCGCATAGCGCTCGCGCTGAACTTCAAGGTGGGCGTCATCCTCGAGCGCCGCAACCATGGCGGCCTGAACCGGGGTCGGCACCATCATGCCCACGTGTTTGCGAACCGCCAGCAACTCGGTCACCACCGAAGGATCACCCGCGACGAAACCTGCGCGATAGCCGGCCAGCGAGGAAGACTTCGACAGCGAGTGCACGGCCAGCACCCCGGTGTGGTCACCATCACAGACATCCGGGTGCAATACCGAGACCGGAGCTTCATCCCAGCCGAGCCCTAGATAGCACTCGTCGGAGGCAACGAGAATTCCACGGTCCCTGGCCCATTCCACCACCTTGCGCAGGTGGTCGACGCCGAGAACCTTGCCGGTCGGGTTGCTCGGCGAGTTCACGTACACCAGGCGCGGTGCTGCCGGGCCCAGTTGAGTCAACGAATCCGCACGTATCACCGTCGTCCCCGCAAGCAGAGCGCCGACCTCATAGGTGGGGTACGCCAACTCGGGCACCACCACCGTGTCGGCGGTACTCAGCCCCAGCAGTGTCGGTAACCACGCGATGAACTCCTTGGTACCGATCACCGGGAGGACCGCAGCGGGCGTCAGGTCCGTGATGGCGTATCGGCGGCGCAGCGCCCTGGCGACCGACTCCCGCAACGCGGGGGTGCCGGCGGTGGTCGGATACCCGGGTGCGGCGCCGGCGGCCGCGAGCGCCCGCTGGATGACGGGGGCCACCTCGTCCACCGGGGTACCGACCGACAGGTCGACGATGCCGTCGGGGTGTTCACGCGCTGCCGCGGTCACCTCGGACAGGGTGTCCCAGGGGAAGACCGGGAGCGATCCCGAAACGAGTCGGGCCTTCAACGGCCGCCGGCGAATTGAGCCGAATTCCTGGTGGGCGGGATGCGGTGGCGTGTCCTCAGTCCTCACCCCGTGGGGGCAAGTCCTTGACGACCTGGGGGTCGTTGTCGGTCTGGCCGACCTTCGACGCGCCACCGGGTGAGCCCAGTTCAGCAAAGAAGTCGGCGTTGATCTGCGTGTAGGCATTCCACTGCTCGGGGACGTCGTCTTCGTAGTAGATGGCCTCGACAGGGCACACCGGCTCACAGGCGCCACAGTCGACGCACTCGTCGGGGTGGATGTACAGCATGCGTGCACCCTCGTAGATGCAGTCGACAGGGCACTCTTCGATGCATGCCTTGTCTTTGAGGTCGACGCAGGGCTCGGCGATCGTGTACGTCACTGACTTCTCCTCAAGTCCTCTCGAACTACCCAGGGTGGAGCTGCTGTCTAGGCAGGGCTCAGTTCGGACGGCAACCAGCCTCAGCAAGTATCCCTGCCGGCTCAAGGACGCCCGCCTCAGTGTGCCCTAACCGCTACGCCACCCGGGTGTAGGGGTTGCGTGTGGTTACTGATACTAGCCGTTGCATATATAACTCGACTAGTGCCACTCGGCTATGCAACCAGTTGCATAGTCCCGGTGAATCTGGCTACGCTGCGTCCGTGGCCCTCCCCCACGCGATCCTGGTCTCCCTGTGTGAGCAGTCAGGTTCGGGCTACGAGCTGACCCGCCGTTTCGACCGGTCGATCGGCTACTTCTGGGCCGCTACTCACCAGCAGATCTACCGAACGCTGCGCGCCATGGAGGACGACCACTGGGTGCACGGCACGGAGGTGGCCCAGCGCGGCCGGCCCGACAAGAAGGTCTACGCGGTTTCCGACGCCGGACGCGCCGAGCTCGCGCGCTGGATCGCCGCTCCACTGGTGGGGTGCGGCCACAGAAATGGCACCGTTGCCGACCGCCGAACCCGCGACCTCGCTGTCAAAATCCGCGGTGCCGCATACGGCAACAGCTGCGCGTTGCTGGCCCAGGTCGTTTCGTTGCGCTCCGAACGTACCGCGCTGTTGGACGTCTACCGCGGGTTCGAGAAGAGTCAGTTCCCGAATCCGGGCACGCTGACCGGCACCGAACTGCATCAGTACCTGGTGCTGCGTGGCGGTATCCGGGCCGAAGAAAGTGTCATCGAGTGGCTCGACGAGGTCGCAGCCGGTTTGGAGAGACAGGCATGACCATGAGCCGCAACTCGCCGTACCCCTACCTGTTGTCGCCGCTGGACCTCGGATTCACCACGCTGGCCAACCGGGTGGTCATGGGTTCCATGCACACCGGGCTCGAGGACCGCGCTCGCGATACCGCCCGGCTCGCGGAGTATTTCGCCGAACGCGCACGCGGCGGCGTCGGGCTCATCATCACCGGCGGGTACGCCCCTAACCGCACAGGTTGGCTCCTGCCATTCGCCGCCCAGATGATCTCCGGGTCCGACGCCCGCAGACACCGCCGGATCACCGACGGAGTGCACGACGCGGGCGGCAAGATCCTGCTGCAGTTGCTGCACGCGGGCCGGTATGCCTACCACCCGTTCTCAGTCAGCGCCTCGTCAATCAAGGCTCCCACGAACCCCTTTCGACCCCGGGCGTTGCGCGACGTCGAAGGCACCATCGACGATTTCGCCCGCAGCGCCGCCCTGGCCCAGACGGCAGGTTACGACGGTGTCGAAATCATGGGCAGCGAAGGCTACCTGCTCAACCAGTTCCTGGCACCGCGCACCAACAAGCGCACCGACGCCTGGGGCGGCACACCGGCGAAGCGTCGCAGGATGCCCGTCGAAGTTGTCCGGCGCACCCGCGAGGCCGTGGGCCCCAACTTCATCATCTGCTATCGGTTGTCGATGGCCGATTTCGTCGAGGCCGGTCAGAGCTGGGACGAAATCATCGAGCTGGCAACCGAAGTCGAGGCGGCGGGCGCAACGATCATCAACACCGGTATCGGCTGGCACGAGGCCCGAATCCCGACCATCGTGACGTCGGTACCCAACAGCGCGTTCGTCGACATCACCCAGGCGGTCTCCGAGCACGTCAACATTCCGGTGATGGCTTCCAACCGGATCAATATGCCGGAGTCTGCCGAGCAGATCCTCGTCGACACCGATATCAGCTTGATCTCGATGGCCCGCCCACTGCTGGCCGACCCGGATTGGGTCAACAAGGCGAGGGTCGGCGCCGCCGACGAGATCAACACGTGCATCGCGTGCAACCAGGCCTGCCTGGACCATGTGTTCGTACACAAGACCGTGTCGTGTCTGCTCAATCCCCGTGCCGGACACGAAACGAAGTTGTTGCTCGGCCCCACCCGGCATGCGAAGCGCGTAGCAGTGGTCGGCGCTGGACCGGCCGGTCTGGCCACAGCCGTCACCGCCGCCCAACGCGGCCATCGCGTCACACTGTTCGAATCCCGATCGCACATCGGCGGCCAATTCGATTTGGCGCGAAGGATTCCCGGCAAAGAGGAGTTCAGCGAGACCGTCCGCTACTTCACCCGCATGCTGGACAAGCACGGCGTCGATGTTCGGCTGGACACCCACGCCGACGTCGGCGAGTTGCTCGGCTATGACGAGGTCGTGCTGGCCACCGGTGTTGCGCCGCGGATACCCGACATACCCGGTATCGATCATCCCATGGTGCTGTCCTATGCCGAGGCGATCACCGACAAGCCCGTGGGTAAGTCTGTCGCGGTCATAGGAGCCGGCGGCATCGGCTTCGACATCAGCGAGTTCCTGACCACTGACCATTCGCCCACGCTCAACATCAAGGAGTGGAAGGCCGAATGGGGCGCGTTGAGTCCGCACGAAGCCGCACCGGGGGCCAGGGGTGCTTTGACGACTCCAGTGCCCGCACCTGCCGCCCGCGAGGTGTACCTACTGCAGCGGACCAAGGGGGCGCAAGGCCGCAAACTCGGCAAGACGACCGGCTGGGTACATCGGGCATCGTTGCGGGCCAAAGGCGTTCACCAGCTCTCTGGGGTTAACTACGAGCGCATCGACGACAGCGGGCTCCACATCAGCTTCGGGTCGGACCACTCCGGGTGCCGATTGCTCGAGGTCGACAACGTGGTGATCTGCGCGGGCCAGGAGCCGGTGCGTGATCTCGAGGACGGACTGCGGGCACGAGGGATCACACCGCACGTCGTCGGCGGAGCTGCGGTTGCGGCCGAGCTGGACGCCAAGCGGGCCATTCGGCAGGGCACCGAGTTGGCCGCGCGCATCTGATCCGAAGTACCGACGCGGGAAGCGCGATTTGCGTGAACCGTCATCTCACGCCGAGATGACCTACTGGTACACAGCATATCTCCAGCTGGCACGGAGGGGGCAGACAGCGTATTCCCAGATTGGACGAATCCCTTGCCAGAACAGGATGCGACGGGCTACTTCTAGATAGGAAGCCCTTAGGGGCACCAAGGGGTACGCCATGAATGGTGCAAACTACATCGGCCGGGTCGGATCGTGGGCGGTGGCCATGGGTGTCGCCGGAGTCGTGGCGACTCCTCCCGTGATCGGCTGGGCTGAGCCGTCCAGTCCCGGTTCGGATACCACGACGTCGAAGTCCCCAGATTCTGCCGGCCAATCCCGATCGGACGATGACTCTCCGGCAGACACTTCATCCCCTCATGAACTCGACGGGCCCTCCGTGGACCTCGCCGACGGGGACGATCCCGACGAGCCTTCCGCGGTCCCCTCCGACGAGGCCGATACCGATGATGAGTCCGCCTCCGCTGGGTCGGTGGCTGACGACAACGACGAGATGGCCGATGCCCAGGTAGCCGACGTCATCTCCGATGAAGCCGAAACCGTCGACACAACCGAGACCGCTGTTTCGAGTGCTGCGACGCCCGATCACGAGGACGGGGCCGGCCGCCATCGGGACCATTACGCGAGCCGCCGGGGCGTCCTCTCCGCAGTGTCGAACGCCACCCTTGATGGCATGCAGACCGATCAGGAGGCGCCATCATCGCCGCCAAGCCAGTTGGCAGCGACTCTGGCGGAAGACATCGGTGATGAGACAGGCACCAACTTCGAGCCAGCGGCATCCACCTCGGCGCCGAACTCCCCCACCAGCGGATCGACGCCAGAGGTGGTGGAGATCCCGAACCCTCTGAGCGCTGCCCCTCGGGTTGCCGTCGTGGAGTTGACCGAGAATCTGCCTCCCGTTGCGCCGAGCGTTCCGGCGCTGCCGCCGGCGCCCGTCGTGCTTTATGCAGGGGTGCGGCGGGAGGTTGAACAATCGCTTGTCGACCATACCGCCAGCGGCGGCCCGGCCGGGGTGGCAGCCACGGCGGCGGTAACCCGGGGTCCGGTTGCGGCGGCGAGTGCGGCGGCCGACGACGAACCGGTGTCGTTCTTTGCCAACATCGGGCGCTGGTTCCAGCAGACGTTCTTCGCTGCTTCCCCGACGTTCTCGCCCCAGGCGGTGTCGATGACCCTCGAACCGGGCGCGAGCAGCCAGTTGTTCGCGTTGGGCGCACAGGACGCCGACACCGAAACCCTGATCTATACCGTC
>JAHZJB010000059.1 GCA_022601135.1 Actinomycetes bacterium
AACATCGTCGTCAACAACGCGGGGATCACACGGGATCGGATCCTGTTCAACATGAGTGACGAGGAGTGGGACGCCGTCATCGCGGTACACCTGCGCGGACATTTCCTCCTGGCCCGTAACGCCGCGACCTACTGGCGCGCGGAGGCCAAGGCCGGCGACGGGCGCATCTATGGCCGGCTGATCAACACCTCGTCGGAGGCTGGGCTGTCCGGCCCGGTCGGTCAGCCCAACTATGCTGCGGCCAAGGCGGGTATCACCGCCCTGACGCTGTCTGCGGCCCGCGCGCTCGAGCGCTTCGGCGTGCGTGCCAATGCGATCGCTCCGCGTGCCCGCACCGCGATGACAGCCGGTGTTTTCGGTGACGCACCTGAATTGCCGGATGGCGCGGTGGATCCGCTGTCGCCCGAGCACGTCGTGAACCTGGTCCGATTCCTGGCGTCACCTGCCGCCGACGGGGTCAACGGACAGCTCTTCATCGTCTATGGCCCTACCGTGACGCTGGTGGCGGCCCCGACCGCCGAAGCCCAGTTCAGTGCCGACAGTGACGTGTGGGATCCAGCGGAGCTGTCCGACACGTTGGGCAGCTATTTCGCCGACCGGGATCCGGACAAGAGCTTTTCAGCCCCGATCGGCTTGGGGGATCGAGCCTGATCGAAGCCGGAGTTCTCCGGTCACGCCGGTTTGGTCAGCGCGTCGAGAAACGACCGTGCCCAGAGGTCGACATCGTGGGCGAGCACCTGTCGACGCATAGCTCGCATGCGGCGGCGGCCCTCTTCCGGTGTCTGAGTAAGTGCCGCATCGATTGCGTCCTTGACGCCCTGCGGATGGTGCGGATTGGTCAGGTAGGCCTGGCGGAGCTCGGCGGCGGCGCCGGTGAACTCGCTCAGCACGAGGGCTCCGCCGAGGTCACTGCGGCAGGCGACGTACTCTTTGGCCACGAGGTTCATGCCATCCCGCAACGGGGTGACGAGCATGACGTCGGCGGCCACGAAGAACGCGATGAGATCGTCGCGCGGAACCGGTCTGTGCAGGTAGTGGACGACCGGGTGGCCTACTTCGCCATACTCGCCATTGATGTGCCCGACCTGTCGCTCGATGTCCGAGCGCATAGCCTGGTAGCTCTCGACACGTTCTCGGCTCGGTGTCGCCAGCTGAACGAGCACGGTGTCGGCAGGGCTGACCCGGTGCTCCTCGAGTAGTTCGGCGAAGGCGCGCAGCCGCACGTCGATGCCCTTGGTGTAATCCAGTCGGTCCACGCCGAGCAGGATCTTGCGGGGGTTTCCCAGCTCGCTGCGGATCTCCTGGGCCCGCTGCCGGGCCGCTTTGCTACGCGCTTGGTGATCCAGCTCGCCCGCGTCGATCGAGATGGGAAAGGCTCCGACCTTGACCTTGCGGAATCCGACATTGACCTCGCCCAGGCGCGATCGCACGCCCACCGAGGCGCGGGTGGTGGTCGCGCCGGTGAGGCGGCGCGCCAGGATGAGGAAGTTCTGCGCGCCGCCGGGCAGATGAAACCCCACCAGGTCGGCGCCGAGCAGGCCGTCGATGATCTCCGAACGCCACGGCATCTGCATGAACAACTCGACCGGTGGAAACGGGATATGCAGGAAGAAGCCGATGGTCAGATCGGGCCGCAACATCCGCAGCATCTTCGGTACCAGCTGCAGCTGGTAGTCCTGGATCCACACGGTGGCGCCCTGTGCCGCCGCCCCGGCGGTCGCCTCGGCGAACCGCCGGTTGACCTCGACGTAGCGTTCCCACCACTGCCGGTGATAGATCGGCTTGACGATCACGTCGTGGTAGAGCGGCCACAGCGTGGC
The DNA here is from genome assembly GCA_022601135.1 of Actinomycetes bacterium. Lineage (GTDB taxonomy): Bacteria > Actinomycetota > Actinomycetes > Mycobacteriales > Mycobacteriaceae > Mycobacterium. The sequence continues at coordinate 1,821 of JAHZJB010000059.1, forward strand.
GTTGGAGAAACCCTCGTAGTACTGCGCCACATCGTCTGCGCTCAGCCGGACCGGGACGAGAAGCATGCCGTCCCGCTCGATCGGATCGTCGGCGGCTACCCCGTCCTCAGACCCCGTGGGGTCCTGGGGGACTCCCGGCCAGCCGATCCAGGCGCCCCGGCGACGCCGCAGGAGCGGCTCCAGCGCAGTCACCAGACCGCCTGGACTTCGTTTCCACTCAGTGGCGCCGTCGGGCAGCCGCACCATGTCGATCGGCAGCCTGTTGGCCACCACGACGAAGTCGGCGTTTCCGGAGCGAGCCGCGGGGCCGCTCGCGGGGGTCACTATGCGTCGGCGAGCTTGGCCGGTCCGATACCGAGCATCGACAGGAAGATCCGGCATTCGTCGGCATCGGTCGCGTATGCGGCGACTACCCGTCGGGCCTGGCGTTCGGTACTGTCGGCGATCGGTTCAACGTCGCCCAGTTCGGCTGGATCAGATTTCGCTGGCATGGCACAACTGTAGCCAATTGCCTGGTGACTGTGCTGCCGGCCGGGCTTCAGTATCATCCTCACCGGAGGGATGCTTCATGCTGGTCTCGTTGACGGGTCGAACGGTCTTGATCACAGGTGGCGGCAGCGGCATCGGCAAGGGGGCAGCCGCAGCCGTGGTGGCGGCGGGTGGCAACGCCATGCTCGCCGGCCGAAACGCCGACAAACTCGCGGCGGCTGCCCAGGAGATCGAAGCCCACGGTGAGGGCTCGGTGCTCTACGAACCCGCTGACGTAACCGACGAGGCGGAGGCGGCCCGACTGGTGGCGGCGACGACCGCCTGGCACGGCCGCCTCGACGGGGTCGTGCACAGCGCCGGTGGCTCTGAGACAATCGGCCCGCTCACCCAGATCGACTCCGCGGCTTGGCGAAACACGTTCGACCTCAATGTCAACGGCACCATGTACATTCTCAAACACGCTGCGCGGGAGATGGTGCGCGGCGGGGGCGGCTCGTTCGTCGGCATCTCCTCGATCGCGTCGAGCAACACTCATCGCTGGTTCGGTGCCTACGGTCCGAGCAAGGCAGCCCTCGACCATCTGTTGTTGGTGGCTGCCGACGAGTTGGGCGCCTCATCGGTGCGGGTCAACGGCATCCGGCCGGGACTTACCCGCACCGATATGGTGGCGCCGATCATGGAATCGCCCGCGATCAGCGAAGACTATCGCGCCTGCACCCCACTGCCCCGGGTTGGCGAGGTGCAGGATGTGGCGAATCTTGCGGTCTTTCTGCTTAGTGACGCGGCTAGTTTCATCACCGGCCAGATCATCAACGTCGACGGCGGGCATGGGCTGCGGCGGGGCCCCGACCTCTCGGGGATGCTTGAGCCGCTCTTCGGAGCGGCCGGGCTGCGCGGCGTGGTCCCGAGCTGAGAAGACGTGCGCTGATGGGCCGGCACCGACGAACCGTCGCGTTGTGCTGCTTGGTCATCGGCACCCTTGCGGCAACTGGCGGGTCGGCGTCGGCATCGCCCGTTCCGCCGGTGTCCGACGAGGCACTGGCGGCCGGATTCGTCGATGTTCGCGCCGTGGTCCCGGACGCCGTCATCGACTTGCGTTACGCCACCGCGGACAATTTCGTCGGAGTGCCGCTCTACCCCGCCGGTGCCCGCTGCCTCGTGCACGAGGCACTGGCGCCGGGACTCGTCACCGCGGCTGACCTGTTGCGGCAGAACGGAGAACGTCTCGTGTTCTGGGATTGCTACCGACCGCACGACGTTCAAGTGGCGATGTTCGCCGCGGTGCCTGACCCGGCCTGGGTCGCGCGGCCCGGGGCATACGCGCGTAGCCACGAGGCGGGCAGGTCAGTGGACGTGACGCTGGCCGGACCGGATGGACTGGTGGATATGGGTACCGGGTTCGACGACTTCTCTGCTCGCAGCCGCGCCGATGCCACCGAGGGCGTCAGCACTGCGGCGCAGGCCAACCGGGCGCGGCTTCGCGATGCGATGGCCGCCGGCGGCCTGACGGTGTACGCCGGCGAGTGGTGGCACTTCGATGGTCCGGGTGCTGCTGTGCAACGACCCATTCTCGATGTGCCGGTGGATTAGGTGGCGTCGATCAGATCTGAAATCTTGGTGAGGTCGGTACGCATCAGCATGACGTTGTACTCCGACCACAGCGACAGGTTCCAATACAGATCGGAGCCGGTACCCACTGTGGACGGCGACCAGGGATGCAACATGGGAGCGTAAATGCCGCCGCTCTGCTGACCCATCAGCACTTTGGCGTCGCTCCACGTGCCTTCCGGAGTGTCGGACGTGCGCATCACGATGTTGTTGAACTGATCGCCGTACAGCGTCACGTACTTATCCAGATACTCGTTGTACTGAACTGACATTTCGCTGACGGTGTTGCCGGGTTTCGTTGAGCCGCAGGCTCCGCCGTCCTTCCCGATGACCGCCGATGCCGAAGATGGGTTGCCCTTCACCCACTTGGCCGACGAGCCTCCGAACCATCCCGACGACGCCTTCTTGTAATACTCGTACTGGGATACGTCGAGGATGTTCTCGGCCTCGACCCTCGCGACGTGGGCCGCGCCCTGGCGGCCGTTCGGCGTGCCGTAGACGTAGACGTAGTTGTCGTCGCCTTTGACGAAGGCCGATTGCTGGAAGTTCTTATTGCCGCTGAAGAACGAGTTGTAGCGCACGCTCTCCGGGGCGACGGTGAAGTTCTCGCCGTTGTCTGTCGAGTAGGCGATCGCCGAGTAGTTGGTGTTCCATCGGCCGGCCGAACCCCACTTGGACACTGACATGAAGCTGACGTACTGCGTGACGCCGAACTCAGTCTCGGGTGTGGGCAGCGAAACGCCCGCGGTCGGAATGAGCGTCACTGAATTGGGCAGCCACGAGGGGCGGTTGATGATGGGACGCGCTTGGGTCGGAGCGGACAAAGGTGCGCCGCCGAACATGTTGCCGTTGAACCATTCCCCGTTGGGGATGGTCATACCGTCGGACAGATCCTGGTCTGAACTTCGGAACAGCGTGTTGTAGATCCACCTGCCGCTCATGTTGGCGCCGCCGTATGAGTCGCCGAGCGCGATGAGAATCTGATTCTCGTTCGTTGGAGTGCTGGGGTCGTCCTCCATTCCGTTCCACCACATCGTGCCGACGTCGGTTCCGTAGATCTGGAACCGCTCCAGGGTGTTAGCCATGGTCTCGTCGCTGTAGACGTATTTGCCCGTCACCCAGCTGACGAAGTTCGTGGACGCGCTGACTTGTGGGTTCAGCCACGGTGAGTAGGGCACCGCTACCGCCGCGGCTGTCGGCTCGCTGAGTGCCCGGGCCAGGCCGGTTGGCGCTGCGGCCGTCTGTGCCGCGGTGGCGGCGCTGACGGTGCTACGCGGTGTGAAAAGGTTCTCGAGCTCGCGCCGGGCGAACGACATCAGGGCCCACAGGAATGGCGGTTGCGGAGCACTGTCCGAGGTCGCGTCGGCACGCTGACGCGCCCACTCCAGCATGCTGTTGACGACGTTGACGACTGCTGTGACCAGGTTTGGTTTCGGAGTGGCCGGAGTGGACAGCAGGGTCGAGACCCGCGGCGAAACCGTCGCCGGGCTAGCGGTAGCCAGCGTCGTGGCGTTGGCGAAGACCGCGACCTTCTCGGGCTCCTGGGGCAGGGTCGCGGGGTCGTCCGGCGCCTCCACTTTCTCCACTGTGGAGTCCTCCGGCGCGGCTTGCCTCGGCGCGGATTGCTCGGCTGTGACGCCCGTGGACCTCCCGGCTTCAGCTTGGGCTTCTGCTTCAGCCTCTGCTTCTGCCTCAGCCTCTGCCTCAGCTTCAGTCGCAGCTTCTGCTTCTGCTTCTGCCTCTGCCTCGGCTTCTGCTTCTGCTTCTGCCTCGGCCTCGGCCTCAGTCGCAACCTCTGATTCAGCCTCGGCTTCTGCTTCAGCTCCAGCCTCAGCGTCTACGTCTCCCTGGCTGTCCACGCTGTCTGAGCCGTCGCCATCCGAGGTTGCTGAAGACGCCGATTTCGACCGTGACGCATCGGTGTCTTCGGCCCATGCCACACCCTGGCCGGCAAACAGAGCTGACCCAACACCCAACGCGACTGCCAGACCGCCAACCCGGCCGACGTACGCTGCGGCACCCATAAAAATCCCCTCAATCCAGCCTTGTCCGGCCCCCGTCTTGCGGCCATTCAATCGCATCGCGGTCAGGAGGGGCGAGCAAATATCTAAATCGTCACAGCTTTCCTATCGTTACCGTGACCATTGCAATCTCGCAGATGTCCCATCGACAGCAATGAAATAAGGCCCATGCTACGCGAGATTTTCCAGCGCCTTCTCGTACAAATCGAGAGCTTCGGCAATCCCGTCGCCGAGCCACGCGTCAACGATTCCTACCTGGTCGGCAACGAGCTGGACACGATTGAGCCACAGCTCGAAATCACGGTCCCGGCGAAGTCCATCGATCTGATCCTTCGAGCCCTGGATTAACAGAAAGCCGCCCAGCTCGATGTTTTGCGGCTTGAGTAGCACGCGATCGAAGCGCTCGATCCGGCCCTGCCCCTGGAGACCGGACAGATAGTCCTGGGTTTCGATGAACAGTGCCAGTGCCTTGCGTTCCCGACCGGCCGTCGGTACCCCCCAGGCAACCCAGAGTCCTGCTTCGGCCATTGCTCCTCCTCGGTCGGACTGGTTGGGGCGCGACCAAGTATGTCCTACTGCCGAGGCGGGCCCCATCTGCTTCGATTCCGGGCGAGTTGCAATGTTTACACCCAGGACGATGCAGGCATTACGTGCTTACGAAGTCGAGTGCACTGTCGGCGGCGTCGGCGTTGGGCCCCTTCCCCTTGAACTGACTCATGTAGAGGGCGTAGTAGAACTCCTTGGCGGCCATCAATTCGTCGTGGCTGGCCATCTCGACGATCTCGCCGCCGTTGAGCACCATGATGCGACTCGAGTTGCGGATTGTGGCAAGACGATGCGCGATGGAGAAACTCGTCTTGTTCTCCATCAGCCTGCGCATGCCGTCCTGGATGAGCTTTTCAGTGCGGGTATCGACATTCGACGTCGCCTCGTCGAGGATCATTATCTTCGGGTTGGCGACCATGGCGCGGGCGATGGTGATCATCTGTCGCTGACCCTGGCTGAGGTTGGCGCCACGCTCGCTGAGCATTGTGTCGTAGCCGTTGGGTAGGCCGAGGATGAAGTTGTGGGCGTTGGCCCTTTTCGCGGCTTCGATCGCATCTTCCTCGGTTGCGTCCCCGCTGGCGTAGAGCAAGTTGTTCATTACCGTGTCGGTGAACAGGAACGCTTCCTGCAACACCACGCCGATCTGCTTGCGCAGGCTCGCCTGGGTCAGCTTGGACAAATCCTGGCCGTCGATGAGTATCCGGCCAGCATTGATGTCGTAATAGCGGGTCAGGATGTTGATCAGCGTGCTCTTGCCCGCACCGGTCGGTCCGCAGATTCCGATACTTTCCCCCGGTGCGACGTCGAATGTGTTGTCGCGCAGGATTAAACTGTGCGGCACGTAGCCGAAGTCCACGTGTTCGAATTGGATCCGGCCGCCCTTGAACTCGTAGTCTGCGGCATCCGGGGCATCCGCGATGTCCGGCCGCTCGTCAATGAGACTGAACACCCGGTCGCCGCCGGCGGATGCGTTGAGCGAGGTGGTGATCAGATTGGACATCTCGGCGAGCGGGGCCGACATGAGCGCAGAGTATCCGGCGAACGCCAAGACCGTCCCCAGGGTCGCAGAACCGTCGATAACGAGGAATGTGCCGGCGACAAGCACGGCTACATCCTGGGCGAAGCTCACGACCTGGGTGAGTGGAAACTGCATGAGCGAGGTCATGAAGGCACGGTTGCCGACCGAGTACACCCCGTCGACTTGCTCCTCATGCCGCTGCGAGGCCCACCTGCCCCGGTTGTTGCTGATGATTACCTTGTATCCGCTGAGCGTCTCCTCCTGAAAGGCGCTGACCTCCCCCAGGGCGTCCTGCAACTTGTTGAACACGGGGCCGGAGATCGCAGCGATCACGTATGCGACACCCATCAACAGCGGAATCGCCAGAACGGCGACGGTCGCGAGTTGCCAGTTCAAGACGAACATGACGACGATGATCATCGAGACCTGGATGCCGGCCCGCAGAATTTGACTCAGCGCCGTCGTGTAGAACAGCGAGATTACTTCGCCGTCGTTTGTGACGTTGCTCGACAACTCCCCGGGTGTGTTCTTGAAGAAGAAGCCCATCGGCAGGGTCTGCACGTTGTCGAACAGGTCGGTCTGGACGTCGTAGAGGGCCGAGGCGGCCAGCCTGGCGAACATCCGGTCGGCAACGAAGCTGAACGCCAGGTAGACGGCCCCGCCAATGGCCCCCGTAATTGCCCAGCGGGCGAGGTCGTCCTTGCTGCCGCCATCGGCGATCACGTTCATCCCGCGGCCGGTCGCGTACGGGATGAGAATCAGACCCAGCATCGCGATGATCATGCATCCCATGCCCAGTGCGGCACGGCCGCGTCGCCGCCGCCCAATCATCCTCGTGACGAGTCTGGGCAGGGTCTTGGGCCGCAGTATCGGTTCAACAGCCTCGACCGTTTCCCCGTTCACGAGGCTCCCCCGAGATCGACACCGGCGGTGACACCGCCGCCCAGCTGCGACTCGTAAATCTCCTGATAGAGGCCGCTGGTTGCCAACAGTTCCTCGTGGGTGCCCTCGGCCACGATCTCGCCGTGCTCGAGCAGGTAGATGTGGTCGAGATCGATGAGCGCGCTGATCCGTTGGGCAACGTAGATGACCGTGGCTCCACCGGCGAACCTGGGGATCGCTGCCTGGACCCTGCCCTCAGTCGACGCGTCCAATGCGCTGGTGCTGTCATCCAGGATCAACACCCGTGGCCTCGGGGTGAGCGCTCTGGTGATCCCGAGGCGTTGGCGTTGGCCTCCGGAGAAGTTGTAGCCGCGACGGGCCACCATCGCGTCCCAGGCACCCGGTAGCCGCGAGACGAACCCGTAGGCGTCGGCGGTCCTGGCGGCGTCAAACATGACGTCATCCTCGACATCCGGTGCCCCGAACTTGAGATTCGCCCGTAGCTGGTCTTTGAAGAGAACCGTCTCCTGCAGCGCTATACCGACGATGGTGCGCAGATCCTGGAGTGGAATGTCGCGGACGTCGACACCATCGATGGTGATAGTCCCATCCGTCGCGTCATAGAAGCGAGGTATGAGGTTGACCAGCGTCGACTTACCCGCACCGGTGGCGCCGAGGAAGCCGACCTGTTGCCCGGGCTCGATGGTGAGGCTGATGTTTTTCAGGGCGGGCGGGTCGTAGTTGCCGTCGGGGCGCCGAAACGCGAACGAGACGTTGTCGAATACCACCCGAGCCCCCACCCCGTCGCGGCCGACAGCGGTGGCGCTGTCGCTGTCGCGGTCGGTGACGGTCGGCTCCGTCTCGTAGGCCGCAATGATTCGAGCGGCCGACACATCCCCGCGCATCACGAGCGGCATCACCTGGGCCAGTAGCGCAAGGGGAGTGATGATCAGCGCCATGTACTGCGTGAAGGTACTGATCTCCCCGACGGACACCCCCGCACCGTCGAGGGCCGTATTTCCGCCTGCCCACATCACCAGGACGATCGCGAACTGGCCGAGCCCGGTCAGCAACGGTGCCATGAAAGCCACGCGCCACGCGGCCTGGTACTCAGGGCCGCGAAGCGCTCGGGCGCGTTCGTCGAATTTGCGCATCTCATAACGCTCGCGAACAAAGGCCTTCACCACGCTCATGCCGATCAGGTTCTCCTGGAAGGTGCTGTTGAGCGAGTCCAGCGCACGTTGACGCCCTTGATAGGCCCGGTCGATGGCAGGCACGAGAAGCGCCATGATCGCCACCACTGCGACGATCACCACGACCACGATCCAGACCAGGTTTGGAGTGTTGATGACCGCCATGGCGATGGTGAGCAGCAGCAGGAAGGGTGCCAGCGAGCCGAGCAGGATCGTGTATAGGACGGCGTTCTGAACATTGACGATGTCGGCGTTAAGCCGAACCATCATGTCGCTGGTGGGCCGACGATCGAAGTTCTCGAACGAGTAATGCTGGACCTTGTCGAATAGCTCACGCCGGAGGTAGTAGGCCGCCCCCTGTGAAAAGAACACTGCCTGCCCCGCGGCGATCATCATCGCCACGCCCATCGCCACGGTGACCGCGAGCAACCAGATCCCGACGTCGATCGCGGCGTCGGAGTTGCGGGCAACCATTCCTTGGTCGACGAGTTCCTTGATCAGCGTTGCGAACACCACGATGCACACCGCGGCGACCAAAATCGCGACCTGCGAAATCACGAATCGAATTCTGTAGTCGCGGATAAGGCCAAAGATCCTCAGCATCGACGTCGGCATGCGTTCTCTCTTTCGTTCGGCCTGAGAATAGACAGAGAGTAACGCTGGAGGAGGGCGTCCACACGTTGGTCAAAGGTGTTCGTTCAGTGGGGAATTCCCTATGTGGGATATCAGGGTTTCGGATATCCGGGTCAGCCAGAACTGCTGCAATTTCGTGTGGAGCCTCCTGTCAGGATTGAACTGACGACCTTTCGCTTACAAGGCGAGTGCTCTACCACTGAGCTAAGGAGGCGTGAAGCGGGAGTAAGCCTATCGGCTCATTCGTCGACGAGGTCGGGGGCGTCCTGGCCG
>JAHZJB010000007.1 GCA_022601135.1 Actinomycetes bacterium
CCTGGTCCAGATCGGTATCGGCGGCTGGCAGAGCCCCCGGGAAGGCGTGAAGGTGGGCCGCGAACGTCAGTCGACGGTGATCACCGTCGGCGACGTCGACCGGGTCGGCATCGAGAAGATCGCCGAGACGGCTCTCGAGATCGCCTGGAAGGGCGCGAAGGCGGTTTACCTGTCTTTTGACATCGACGTCATCGATGCCGGCTTCGTACCAGGTACCGGCTGGCCGGAGCCGGGCGGCCTACTGCCGCGGGAGGCGCTCAACCTGGTGAAGATGGTCTCCGAACCCGGGCTGGCCGGCATCGAGGTCGTCGAGTGCTCGCCTCCCTACGACTGGGCCGAGCAGACCGCGCTGATGAGTTCACGGGTGATCCTCGACAGCCTGGCCGCGCAGGTGAGTTCCGGCAAGCTCGGCAACAAGTCGGCCGCGCTGGCCCGGCCGGCCTGGGGGCCGTAACTACCCTGGTGACATGCGTCCCGAATTGCGTGTCGCGCTGGCTCAGATCCGCAGCAGCACCGATCCGACGGCCAATCTCGCCCTCGTCGAGGACTACACCCGCCGGGCCGCCGACGCGGGCGCGTCGCTGGTGCTGTTCCCCGAGGCGACGATGTGCCGCTTCGGGGTTGCGCTGGCTCCTATCGCCCAACCTCTGGACGGGCCGTGGGCCTGCGCGGTGCGCAGCCTCGCGGAACGTGCCGGCGTCGTCGTGGTCGCAGGCATGTTCGTTCCGGCGGGAGACGGCCGAGTCACCAACACCCTGCTGGCGACCGGCCCCGGCGTGGAAGCCCGCTACGACAAGATCTACCTGTACGACGCGTTCGGCTTCACCGAATCCAACACCATCGCCCCGGGCCGAGAGCCGGTGCTGATCAGCGTCGGTGGCGATTCGCAGCCCGTTTCTGTCGGCCTGACGCTCTGCTACGACATCCGCTTCCCCGAGCTCTACGTAGAGTTGGCGCAGCGCGGCGCCGAGCTGATCACCGCGCACGCGTCGTGGGGCACCGGGCCGGACAAACTCGCGCAGTGGACGCTGCTGGCCCGCGCCCGGGCGATTGACACCACAGGCGTCCTCGCAGCGGTCGATCAGGCCTACCCCGGCGACGAGATCGCCAAGGTGGGACCCACGGGGGTAGGCGGCAGCGTCGTGGTCTCCGCGGCCGGCGAGGTACTTGCGTCGGCCGGCGCCGACCCGCAGTTGTTGGTCTATGACGTGGACCTCGAAGCGGCACGCAAGGTCCGCGAGACCGTCGCGGTGATGAGCAACCGCTCAGAGTTCACTCATGACGGTAAGGCACAATCGCTGGGGTGACCGATCCCTGGGCCCGTCAGCCACCGCAGCCGCCCGGCCCACTGCAGCCACACGATCCGCAGCATCCGGCACAGGATCTGCCGCAGGCCCCGACTTCCAGCGCTCCCCCGGAGGAGGCTTCTGCGTTGCAGGCGAAGTTCAAGAAGATCTTCAGCGACCCGCTGTCCGTCGTCCTGGTCGTCGTGATCGTGCTGGCGCTGACATTCGCCGGTCTTCTCGGCGGTGAGTTGTACGCGCGCAACCGCGGCGACTCCGTGGTCACCAAGGTCGTCCAATGCGTGGTGCGCGATGACGCCACCGCCTCCTTCGGAGTGATGCCCCCCTTCCTGCTTCAGCACGCGTCGGGTCGCTACACAAACATCCACATCGAGACCGCCGGCAACCGGGTCCGCGAGGCCCAGGGAATGAAACTCAACCTGGTCATCAACGACGTCCGCTTGACGGACACACCCACATCCAATGGTTCTATCGGCTCACTTGTGGCCAACATCAACTGGTCCACGGAGGGCATCAAGCAGACGATCCAGGACGCGATCCCGCTGGTCGGTAGCTTCGTCACCGGGGTGACGACCAACCAGGCCGACGGAACGATCGAGCTGCAGGGGGCGTTGGGCAGCATCACCGCGCGCCCGGTGGTGGCCGACGGTGGCATCGCGCTCGAGGTGCAGAACGTGACCGGGCTGGGCTTCACGTTGCCGCGAGAGGTTGTGCAGCCAGCCCTGGACGCGTTCACTTCGGAGCTGACCCAGGACTACCCGATGAATATCCGCGCCGATTCCATTCAGGTCACCGACACCGGTGTGGTGAGCCAGTTCTCCACACGCAACGCTTCGATCCCGAAGCAGACCGAAGACCCCTGCTTCGTCGGCCTTTGAGGATGGGCGCTGGATCAGGCCCTCGGATCAGCCGAGCCCGTCCAGCACCGCTCGGGTGCCGGACAGCCCGAGCCGCGTCGCGCCCGCGTCCAGCATGGCCAGAGCATCCGTAGCCGTGCGGATTCCACCACTGGCCTTGACCCCGAGACGACCACCAACCGCGGCGGCCATCAGTTCGACGGCCCGGGTCGAGGCACCGCCAGCCGGGTGAAACCCCGTCGAGGTCTTGACGAAATCGGCGCCCGCATCTTCGACCACGCGGCAGATGTCGACCAGCAGTGGCTCACCGCTCAACTGCAGCAACGCCGCCGACTCGACGATGACCTTGAGCACGGCCTGCGGCACCGCATCGCGCACCGCCGCAATGTCGGCCCGCACCAGGTCGAGCGCACCCGTCAGGGCGGCGCCGACGTCGATCACCATGTCGATCTCGTCCGCGCCCGCAGCCACCGCGAGACGCGCCTCGTCGGCCTTGACCGACGACAGGTGTTTACCGGAAGGGAAGCCCGCCACCGACGCGACGACAGGACCATCGACCAGCGTTCCGGCGGCCGACACCAACGTGGGCGCGACACACACCGCGAAGACGCCGAGTTCGGCGGCCTCAGCGAGCAGACCGACGATATCCGCATCGGTGGCCTCGGGCTTGAGCAAGGTGTGATCGACCAACGCCGCCACCTGGGCGCGGCCGCGGGAACCCATCAGAAGGGCTCCTCGGTGCCGCCGGGGTTGCAACCGGCGGCCACCATTTCCTCATCGCTGACCTCGGGACGCCACGGCTCCAGGTTCCAGCTGGTCTTGCCGGGCTCAAACAGCTCGGCGAACCTCCAGTGACAGATGAACTGTTCTCTCATTCCGGGACGCGCGGCGTCGGGCGAGAGGGTGAGCACCTCGGCCCAGGCTTCATTGGCCTGGGCTCGGGTGCCCGGTCTGCCGGATAGTTCCCGCGCCGAGGCGGTCGGGTACACCCGCAGGCTGGACAGATCCCCCCACTTGGCCCACGCGACATGGTCGACATAGGGCGGAGCGATGGCCGGTGCGGCAGCGGCGGTGGGAGCCATCGCGATGGATACCGCGCATGCCGCCGCCGCAGCCGCCAGCCTGCGCTGCATCAGCGTGACTTCCCTTGAATCTCGAGGATCTTGGGCCGCACGTCGACGAGGTAGACACCGGAGGCCACCGCCGCGATAGCGATGCCGATGATACCGAGTACGAGCGCCAACAACGTGCCGACGCCCAGGATTGCCAGCCATACCGGCTTGGTCAGCTTGTCGGCCGCGGTGTACGCGTCCGGCCGCTGCATCGCGGCGTGCACGAACGCGTAGACCGCTGCCACCAGGACAGCGATCTGCAATGCGAAGAGGACGTAACTCACCAGGCCTTGGAGCTCCACGATCGACAGCCTATGCGGGTTACGTCCCCTGGTCGACTTGCACCGACCTGAGGCGCGCCCGGAACGGGCGCGCCCCAGCCGACGACTACTTCGGGGTGACCTTCGTGGCCGGAGCCTTCTTGGCCGGGGCCTTCTTGGCCGCCGCCTTGGCCGGAGCCTTCTTGGCCGGAGCCTTCTTGGCCGGAGCCTTCTTGGCCGCCTTCTTCACCGGCGCAGCGGCCGCCTCGGCTTTCTTCGGCAGTTCGACGCCGACCAGCTTGGCGGCGCGCTCGCCGACCGCGCGGGTCTGCGAGGCGACGTTGCCCAGAGCTTCCTGGGTGAGCTCGACCGCCTGGTCGGTGTATCCCTCGACGCGGCTAGCGGCGTCTTCGACAGCGGGCTGGGTCCGGAGGCGCTCCAGCGCGGCCTCGCCACGCTCGATCAGCTTGTTGTAGGTCGTCTGCGCCGTCTCGGCGTAGCTCTCGGCGATCTTGCGGAGCTCCTCAGAGGTCAGCTTGTCCCGGATGTCTTCAAACTGAGTCGGCAGGTCCTCCTGCAGTTTGGTAATGCGCGCGCGTCGCTTCTCGACGCGGGCACCGGCGTCGGTGCGGGCTTCGCCGGCACGGTCACGCAGCGTCGCGACGATCTCGTTGACACGCTCCAGCGCCAGGTCGGCAGCGCCGACGGCGGCAAGCAGTGGGGCTTTCAGATCGTCGATGTCGACCTGGTTCTTCTGGACATTCTTCGCAGCCATGGTTGATTCCTTTCGTTTCACACTCGGGGTTCGTTCGGTCGTGATTGGGTCAGTTCTCGACAGCTTTGGAAGCCGCCTCGGTCAAGTTCAGTGGTCGGCTCCTCATCTGCTCCGTTTACTCTGTTCTCCGATGCCGCTGCTGCTTGTGCAGCCTCCATCAGGGCGGCCTCGTTCTGTCGACAGAACGAGGTGTAGATATCGAGCAGCACTTGTTTTTGCCGCTCGCTGATCGCCGGGTCGGTGATGACGGCGTCGCGAACCTCGCTGGCTTCGGTGGGCTCCAGAATCCCGGCCCGGATGTAGAGCACCTCGGCCGAGACCCGCAGCGCTTTGGCGATCTGACTGAGCACGTCTGCGGATGGTTTCCGCAGGCCCCGCTCGATCTGGCTGAGGTAGGGATTGCTGACGCCGGCCTTCTCGGCCAACTGCCGCACAGACACCTGCGCAGCCTCGCGTTGGCTTCGGATGAAACCCCCGATGTCCTGCGCAGCGTTGGACACGACAGCGGCAAGATTCTCATCCTGCGGCATGGCTGGCCCCCTCGTTGCGTCGGTGTCCGGTTACTGACAGCCAACACCGTACGGCGGGGTGCTAACTTTTGCAAGCACTAGTTAGCGCAGGTCAGAACAGTAAGTGCGCTACCGAGTAGATGACCAGGCCCGCCAGCGCACCGACCACCGTGCCGTTGATGCGGATGAACTGCAGGTCACGGCCCACATGAAGCTCGATTCGGCGGCTCGCCTCCTCGGCATCCCAGCGCTCGATCGTTTCGGTAATGATCGCTGTGATCTCCGTCCCATACTCGCCGACCAGGTGCTGAGCGGCCCGCACGATCCAGTTGTCCACCTTGTCGCGTAGGTCGGCATCGTCGCGGAGAGACTCCCCGATGTGCACCGCCGCATCCGCGATACGGGCCCGCAGGGTCGAGTTCGGGTCGTCGACGGACTCCAGCAGGATGCGCTTGGCGGCGCTCCAGGCGGTCTCGGCCGCCTTGGCCACCTCGTCGCGCGCCATGACCTGTTCCTTCACGCTCTCGGCGCGCTGGATCGTGACCTCGTCGTTCTGCAAGTCGGCGGCGAATTCGAACAAAAACTTGGTGGCCGAACGACGCAGCTCATGGTCGGGATTGCGACGAACCTTATCGGTGAAGTCCATCAACTCGCGGTGAATCCGATCGCCGATCAGACTGTCCACCCAGCGCGGCGACCACGAGGGCGAGTCGCGTTCGATCACTCGTTCGATGACCTCGCCGGCATTCAACGACCACTCGAAGGCCCGGTCGGCAAGCAGTTGGATCAGCGCTTCTTGACGACCCGCCTCCAGTAGGGATGCCAGCACCCGACCGATCGGCGGACCCCATTGGGGGTCGGCGATGCGCTTGACGATCATCCGGTCCAGCACCTGCTGGACGTCCTCATCGCGGAGCATCTCCACCAGTACCCGCAACACCGTCGACGCCTCTGCGGCGACACGCCCGGCATGCACGGGTTCGGACAACCATTTGCCCAGGCGGCCGGCCACTTGTGCGTCGCGCAGTTTGGCCGACACCACTTCCTGCGACATGAAGTTTTCCCGGACAAAGTCACCCAGGCCTTCACCGAGCTGATCCTTCTTGCGCTTGATGATCGCCGTGTGCGGGATGGGTATGCCCAGCGGGTGCTTGAACAGCGCGGTGACGGCGAACCAGTCGGCCAGCGCCCCGACCATCCCGGCCTCGGCAGCCGCCCGAACGTAGCCGACCCACGGCGCGGCGCCGTGAGATTGTGCCCAGGTGCAGACCAGGAAGATCACGGTGGCGCCGAGCAGGAAGCTCAGCGCGACGACCTTCATCCGGCGCAGGCCGCGCCTCCGGCCGGCATCGGCGGCGGCGTCGGCTCCGGCGAACGCTTCGGCGAAGCCGGCGACATTCATTCGGTGTGCCACGCCTCCATCATCTGCTATCCGCGCAACTACCGGTCGCGATGTCGCCGGCGACCCGTGGCGGAGTCCCGGTCCGGCCCCGGCCGCCGTATCATCGGACACGGACTAGGGAATGGAATACCGCGAACGTGGCACATCAATCCCCGCCGGGGGCGGTCAAGACCGATGGCCGAAAACGACGCTGGCATAAACACAAAGTCGAGCGGCGAAACGAGCTGGTCGACGGCACCCTCGAGGCGATACGCCGCAACGGCAGCAACGTCAGCATGGACGAAATCGCGGCCGCGATCGGCGTATCCAAGACGGTGTTGTACCGCTATTTCGTCGACAAGAACGACCTCACCACCGCAGTGATGATGCGTTTTGCGCAAACCACCTTGATCCCCAATATGGCCGCCGCGCTGTCGTCGAACCTGGACGGCTACGACCTCACCCGCGAGATCATCCGGGTGTATGTCGAGACCGTCGCCAAGGAGCCCGAGCCCTACCGGTTCGTCATGGTCAACAACTCGGCAAGCAAGAGCAAGGCGGTCGCCGATTCCGAGCAGATCATCGCCCGGATGCTGGCGGTGATGTTCCGTCGCCGCATGGTCGAGGTCGGTATGGATACCGGCGGCATCGGGCCGTGGGCGTACCAGATCGTCGGCGGGGTGCAGTTGGCCACGCACTCGTGGATGTCGAATCCGCACATCAGCTCGGACGACTTGATCGACTACTTGACGATGCTGTCGTGGAGTGCCCTGTGTGGAATCGTCGAAGTGGGGGGCTCCCTGGAGAAGTTCCGGCTGGCGCCGCATCCTTCGCCGGTGCTTCCCCCCGGACTGCGTGACGAGGCCCCATGAGCGAACTTGCCGGCTTGCCGTCGTTGTGGTCACACGAGCCGCGTGTCGAGCTGATGTTCCGCCCCGGCGACCGGGTCAGCGACATCGACGCCGAGTCCACTCCGGGGTTCCGGGGCAAGAAAGCCGACGCACCCACGCTGCAGGAGGAGCGCAATGTGCGCTTCGCCGAACTACAGGAGATGCTCTACGCCAACAGCCGCTCCGGCGACACCAGGTCGGTGCTGCTGATACTGCAGGGCATGGATACCGCGGGCAAAGGTGGGATCGTCAAACATGTTGTTGGAGGCGCCAATCCGCAGGGGATCAGGTACACAAGCTTCGGCAAGCCGACGCCCGAGGAGCTGAGCCACCACTACCTGTGGCGGATTCGCAAGGCGTTGCCCACCGCCGGCCACATCGGCGTCTTCGACCGTTCCCACTACGAGGACGTACTGATCGTGCGCGTCCACAACTTGGTACCGCCTGAGGTGTGGGAGCCCCGCTACGACGAAATCAACGCATTCGAGCGGGAACTGGTCGACGCCGGCACCACGCTGGTGAAGGTGGCGATGTTCGTCTCGCTCGACGAGCAGAAGAAGCGATTGGCCAAGCGACTCGAGCGACCCGACAAGTATTGGAAGTTCAACCCCGACGACATTGACGAGCGTCTGAAATGGCCGCTCTACCAGCAGGCCTACCAGGCGATGTTGGATCGGACATCGACGGACTACGCCCCTTGGCACGTGGTGCCGTGCAACCGGAAGTGGTACAGCCGACTGGCTGTCACCGAGCTACTCATCGAGGCCATGAAGCGCCTCAACATGTCCTGGCCGCCGCCCGATTTCGACGTGGCCGCCGAGAAAAAGCGGTTGGCGTCTGCTTAGCCCTTGACCAGCGTGAACTGGCCGACATTGGTGATGCCACGGCGGAAGAAGTCTGCACAACCGGTCAAATAGTGCATGTAGCGGTCGTACACCTCGGTTGACGTGAGCTCGATCGCCGCCGCCTTGTTGGCCTCGAGGTTGGCCGCCCACATGTCCAGCGTGCGCGCGTAATGCGGCTGCAGAAGATGCGTGCGTTCGAGAGTGAATCCCGAGTCGGCGGCCAGCTTCTCGATGTCTTCGACGGCAGGCAACTGCCCGCCGGGGAAGATCTCGGTGCCGATGAACCGCATGAACTTCAGATCGCTCATGGTGAGCTTGATCCCGTTGTCACGGAAGAACTTCTGGGTGTGCGCCAGGATCGTGTGCAGGAGCATGCGGCCGTCGTCGGGCAGGATGTTGTAGGCACGCTCGAAGAACAGTGGATAACGCTCGGACTTGAAGGCCTCGAACGCACCGATCGACACGATCCGGTCGACCGGCTCGTCGAACTCTTCCCAGCCCTGTAGCCGCACCTCCGCTGAACGACTGGTCGGAATCTCGGCAAGCATCGCTTTGCTGTACTCGAACTGATACCGGCTGAGGGTGATTCCGATGACGTTGACGTCGTACTTCTCCAGGGCACGGCGCAAGGCGCCACCCCAACCGCACCCGACATCGAGCAGTGTCATGCCCGGCTCGAGGTTCAGCTTGCCCAGGGCCAGGTCGAACTTCGCGATCTGCGCTTCATCGAGGGTCATGTCCTCGCGTTCGAAGTACGAGCAGGTGTAGCCCATGGTCGGCCCGAGGAACAACGCGAAGAACTCGTTGGAGACGTCGTAGATCGACTGCGATTCCTCGTAGTAGGGCGAGAGTTCCGGCGTGGCACTCGACATACACAAACCCCTTAGCCAGTGAGCTTCCTCGGCCAATCAGGGTCGCAATCGGGTGGCGGCCAGGCATCCGACATGCCTGCGCGTCCCGGTTGCGAGTTGAATCGGCACGTAATCCTGTTCGTCAGAGAAGGTTAACGAACACTTCGGGCAATTCCAAAAGTGACGCTCTGAGCTGGGGCGATGAGCGGTGTGAAATGCAGTGTGAAATTCAGTAGGAGTAGAAGCCCTTACCGGACTTCTTGCCGAGCTGCCCGGCCTCGACCATGCGCTGCAGCAGCGGCGGCGGACCGTAGAGCGGTTCCTTGAACTCCTCGAACATCTTGTTCGCGATCAACGTGAGCGTGTCGAGCCCGATCAGGTCGGACAGACGCAGCGGCCCCATCGGGTGGGACAGCCCGGCGACGACAGCGGTGTCGATGTC
Organism: Actinomycetes bacterium; assembly: GCA_022601135.1. Taxonomy (GTDB): domain Bacteria; phylum Actinomycetota; class Actinomycetes; order Mycobacteriales; family Mycobacteriaceae; genus Mycobacterium. Next base: position 9,227 of record JAHZJB010000007.1, read on the forward strand.
CTCAACGGTGGCCACACCTGCCTCGGCCATCCTGATCGCCGCCAACAAATAGGGCACCAACAGCGCGTTGACGACGAACCCGGACCGGTCGGTACACCGAACTACCTGCTTGCCGAGCACCTCGGTGGCGAACTTCTCGGCGCGGCAGGCGGCCGCATCGGTGGTGACGAGAGTGCTGACCAGCTCGACCAGCGGAAGGACCGGTACCGGATTGAAGAAATGCAGCCCCAACACGCGCCCAGGGTTCTTCGTTGCCGCAGCGATCTTCATGATCGGGATGCTGGAGGTGTTCGACGCCAGCACCGCGTCGGGGTCGGTGATGACCTCATCGAGTTCGGCGAACAACGTCGCCTTGACGTCCTCGTCTTCGATGATCGCCTCGATGACCAGCTGACGATCTGCCAGGTCGCCCAGGCTGGTGGTAAAACCGAGGTTGGCCAGCGCGGCGGCGCGATCAGCATCGGACAGCTTGCCCTTGGCGGCCGCGCGGTCCAGCGAGGCGGCGATGCGGGCTTCGCCTTGTGAAGCCAGCTCCTCGGTCGGCTCATAGACCAGAACATGGGCGCCGGACTTCGCGCACACCTCGGCGATGCCTGCACCCATCTGTCCGGCGCCGACTACCCCAACCCGCTCGATGCTCGTCACACTCCTTTTCTACCGCGAGCAGACGCAAAAGTGCCCGACACGCCGCGGTGTCGGGCACCTTTACGTCTGCTCGCGCAGTAGCCGCGCGCGTCTGCTCGCGCAGTAGCCGCGATCCCTAGTGGAACTGGCCCTCTTCGGTCGAGCCTGCCAGTGCCGTGGTCGACGAGGTCGGGTCCACGGTGGTGGCGATCCGGTCGAAGTAGCCGGCACCCACCTCGCGCTGGTGCTTGGTGGCGGTGTAGCCCCGCTCCTCGGCGGCGAACTCGCGCTCCTGCAGGTCGACGTAGGCGCTCATCTGGTTGCGGGCGTAACCGTGGGCCAGATCGAACATCGAGTAGTTGAGGGCATGGAATCCAGCCAGGGTGATGAACTGGAACTTGAAGCCCATCGCGCCGAGCTCGTTCTGGAACTTCGCGATGGTGGCGTCGTCGAGGTGCTGCTTCCAGTTGAACGACGGCGAGCAGTTGTAGGCCAGCATCTGATCGGGGAACTCGCTCGTGACACCCTCGGCGAATTTCTTGGCCAGCTCCAGATCCGGGGTGCCGGTCTCCATCCAAATCAGGTCGGAGTACGGCGCGTAGGACTTGGCGCGGGCGATACAGGGTTCCAGACCGTTGCGCACCCGGTAGAAGCCTTCCTTGGTCCGCTCGCCAGTGATGAACGGCTGATCGCGCTCGTCGACATCGGAGGTGATGAGCGTGGCCGCCTCCGCGTCGGTGCGGGCGATCACGACGGTCGGCACGTCGGCGACGTCGGAAGCCAGGCGGGCCGAGGTCAGCGTGCGAATGTGCTGCTGAGTCGGGATCAGCACCTTGCCGCCGAGGTGGCCGCACTTCTTCTCCGAGGCCAGCTGGTCCTCCCAGTGCGAACCGGCGACTCCGGCAGCGATCATGGCTTTCTGCAGCTCATAGACGTTGAGCGCACCACCGAAGCCCGCCTCGCCGTCGGCGACGATCGGGGCGAGCCAGTTCTCGACCGAGCGGTCCCCCTCGACCTTGGCGATCTGGTCGGCGCGCAGCAGCGCGTTGTTGATGCGGCGGACCACCTGCGGCACCGAGTTGGCCGGATAGAGGCTCTGGTCGGGATAGGTGTGGCCGGACAGGTTCGCGTCACCGGCAACCTGCCAACCCGAAAGGTAGATGGCCTTCAGCCCGGCGCGGACCTGCTGGACCGCCTGGTTGCCCGTGAGTGCGCCGAGGGCGTTGACGTAGTCCATGTCGTGCAGCTGCTCCCACAGCACCTCGGCACCGCGGCGAGCCAGCGTGCTTTCCTCGACGACATGCCCCTGCAGGGCGACGACGTCTTTCGGCGTGTAGGTCCGGGCGATGCCCTTCCATCGGGGGTTGTGGTCCCAATCGTGCTGGATTTGTTCCGGGCTCTTCGGTGTGCCGACGGTGGACATTCGGTTGCTCCTCATTGTTAACTCTCCAGCATCTTCACTGGCGTGCTAATCAGAGGATGCACCACTGAATAACCGCAGGTCCACCTGTCTCGCTTGCCAATTTTCGCCAACGACCGTGTCGAATTTGCAAAGATTGCAAAGATTGCGTTGCGCCGATGCCGTGCGGTAGCCACTCGCCGGCAACCGACTTTTCGCAGGTCAGTACGCTTGTACTGTTTAACCGAGAGGGCTCAGAGAGCGAACACCGCTGCGACGGCTTTGGTCTCATCGCCGACCGCGTATGTGAGCGTTGTAACACTGCGGTCGACCAGGTCTGCGCCGAACCGGTCCGTCGTTCCGGCCGGATGCACGTGGGTGATGATTTCCAGCTTGTCCCCGAGAGCCACCGGAAGATCGTGCTCTATGGTCACCCGCAGCGGCCCGTCCAACAACTCGGGGTGCGCGAACAGGTAGTCCTCGACGACGCTCCAGTAGACCGAGTTGTTCATGTGGTCGAAGATGTCGATGTCGCTGACCCGCACGGGGTACGGCCGGACGTCGACCGCGTCTTCGCGGCTGCCGGCCTTCAGGTACGCCTTCCACCTCAGCCGGTCGACGTCGGTGGTGCGCTGCAGACCCTCGATGAAATCGTCGGCGATCCGCGCGGGCCCCTGCGTCTCCCGGTTGATGTTGATCCAGAACGCCTCTGATTCGATGAGGCCGCCATGCCGCGTCCCGTCTATGCGGACCCGCATCTCGCACCACCGGTTGGACGTCCCCGAGCACCAGCGCCGCAACCGCAGAACGTCCTTGAACTCGATGGGTCTGATCACGTCGATCATCGTGCGTCGCACGATCCACAGCGGGTGGGTCTCCTCGTATCCCATTTCCCGCAGCTGATCCGCGCCGATGTCCTGGATATGGCGAGTCGCGGCGTCGAATTTCAACCTGCCGCCGCGGTCCACGTCGGCGACCCGCAACGGCCACCGGGCGTCGAACACGTCGGGATGCGGATCCGGTACCGGCATCATGATCTTGCCCAGGCCTGTCGGCAAACCCCTGGCCTGACCGGTGGTATTCACGAATCCCGATACTGCCATACCTGCTTCTGGTGCCAATGCTGCGAAGTGCACCTTCGCAACTGTGCCAGCCCCGCTACGCTGGCAGACGTGGCCAGAACGTTCGTCGGTGCCCGTGTGCGACAGCTCCGCAGCGAACGCGGCTTCAGCCAGGCCGCATTGGCGCAGATGCTGGAGATCTCGCCCAGCTACCTCAACCAGATCGAGCACGACGTCCGGCCGCTGACCGTGGCTGTGCTGCTACGGATCACCGAGGTGTTCGGGGTAGACGCGACGTTCTTCGCCTCCCAGGACGACACGCGGCTCATCGCCGAGCTGCGCGAAGTGATCATGGACCGCGATCTGGACGTAGATATCGACCCGACCGAAGTCGCCGACATGGTGGGCGCACACCCGGCACTGGCCCGGGCCATGGTCAACCTGCACCGCCGCTATCAGCTGACCAACACGCAGCTCGCTGCCGCAACCGAGGATAGATTCAGCACCGGAATCAGCGGCGGCCTCAGCTCTGGATCTGGATCCATCGCGATGCCGCACGAAGAGGTTCGTGACTACTTCTACCAACGCCAGAACTACCTGCACGAACTCGATGCCGCGGCCGAGGAGCTCACCACCGGCATGCGGATCCACCGCGGCGACCTTGTCGGTGATCTGGCCGACCGGCTACGAATCGTGCACGGCGTCAGGATCATCCGTCGCATCGACTTGGGCAAGGACGTCCTGCACCGTTTCGATCCGGAGTCGAAGACGTTGGAGATCGGCGCCCACCTGTCGTCGGGACAGACGGTGTTCAGGATGGCCGCCGAACTGGCCTACCTGGAGTGCGGCGAGTTGATCGACAGGCTGGTCGACGAGGGCCACTTCACCAGCGTGGAGTCCCAGCGGCTGGCCCGACTGGGACTGGCGAACTACTTCGCCGCAGCCGCGGTGCTGCCCTACGGCCAATTCCACGAAGTGGCCGAGAAGTTCCGCTACGACGTCGAGCGACTCTCGGCGTACTACTCGATCAGCTACGAGACCGTCTGTCACCGGCTGTCGACACTTCAGCGGCCGTCGATGCGCGGCGTTCCGTTCTCATTCGTCCGTGTCGACCGTGCTGGAAACATGTCGAAGCGACAATCCGCCACAGGTTTTCACTTCTCCTCCAGTGGCGGAACGTGTCCGTTGTGGAACGTCTACGAGACCTTCGCCAACCCCGGCAAGATCCTGGTCCAGATTGCCGAGATGCCCGACGGGCGCAGCTACATGTGGGTGGCGCGTACCGTGGAGCGGCGCGCGGCGCGCTATGGTCAGCCGGGTAAAACGTTCGCGATCGGCCTCGGCTGCGAGTTGCGGCACGCCCAGCGGCTGGTCTACTCGGAAGGGCTCGACTTGTCCGGTGACTCGAGAGTTCGGGCCACCCCGATCGGTGCCGGCTGCCGGGTGTGCGAACGCGACAACTGCCCGCAGCGGGCGTTCCCGGCGCTGGGCCGCGCGTTGGACATCGACGAACACCGCTCGACGGTGTCGCCCTATCTGGTGAGGCAATCGTGAGTTCACCCGCACGCATTCCACCCGGAGGCTTCAAGGAACTCGGGCCGATCAACTGGGGCATCGCCAAGCTCGGCGCACGGGGAATTCGCGCCCCACGATTCAGCCTCTTCAATGTGCTCGGCCAGCATCGGCTGCTGTTTCCGCTGTGGCTGCCGCTGTCCGGCTACCTGCTCTACGCGGGCAAGCTGTCGCGGCGGGACGCCGAGACCGTCATCCTGCGGGTGGGCCATCTCCGTGAATGCGAGTACGAACTGCAGCAACATCGCAGGCTGGCCCGAAGCCGCGGACTGACCGCAGAGACCCAGGCCAAGATTTTCCAGGGACCCGACGCCGAGGGTCTCACCGACCGGGAGCGGGTGCTGATCACCGCCACCGACGAGTTCGTCGTCACTCGCGGGGTCTCGCCGCAGACTTGGCAGGCACTCGCCGGACACTTCAGCAAGCCGCAGCTGATCGAATTCTGCTTACTGGCCGCGCAGTACGACGGACTCGCCGCGACCATCAGCACGCTCGCCGTTCCGCTGGATTTCCCGGATTGATCCAGTACCGCGCTATAGGTAGGTCATGCCCAACACAGTCAGCGACAGCAGTAATGGCGATACCGTCAACGTCCACAGGAACGCCGCCCATGCTTCGCCACTGCGCGTCTGGAGCTTCCATTGCCGCCACCCCAGCATGCCGGCGGCGATGCTTGCGAGCACCGATATGGCGGCGATGACCAGCACCCACTTGGGACGGTCCGACGAGGCGATGGCAGCAGAGATCCCGGCCAGCCACAGGATGTGGCCGACCACCAATCCGCCGATACCGGCGACCCAGATCGCTCTCAACTAGAAGTTGATCATGTGGCCGGCGAGCCCGTGGAAGCACTCTTGCAGCGCCTCCGACATCGTCGGGTGGGTGTGCACGTTGCGGGCCAGTTCGTTGACGGTCAGATCCCACTTCTGGGCCAGGGTGAGCTCGGGCAGCAGTTCGGAGACGTCGTGTCCGATCAGGTGCCCGCCAATCAGTTCCCCGTATGTGGCGTCGGCGATCAGCTTGACGAAGCCACTCGGGTCGCCCACGCCGTGCGCCTTGGCGTTCGCGGTGAACGGGAACTTCGCGACTTTGATATCAGACCCGCGTCGTTCCGCTTCTTCTCTGGCCTGCTCCTCGGTCAGCCCGAAGCTGGCGACCTGAGGCTGACAGAAGGTCGCGCGCGGCATCATCCGGTAGTCACCCAGAGTGAGCGTCTCGGCGCCGGCGATGGTCTCGGCAGCCACCACGCCCATGGCCTCGGCGACGTGTGCCAGCTGCAGCTTGGCGGTGACGTCGCCGATCGCATAGATATGGGCGACGTTGGTGCGCATGTGGTCGTCGATACCGATCGCCTTGCGGTCGGTCAGCTGCACGCCGGCCTTGTCCAGCCCGTATCCCTCGACGTTGGGCGCGAAACCGATGGCCTGCATCACCCTGTCGGCCCTGAGCTCTTCGGACTTCCCGTCCTTGCTCACGGTGACCGCCACCGAACCACCGGCTCCCTCATCGTTGATCGACTCGACCTTGGTGCCGGTGAGGATCTTCACGCCGAGCTTCTTGTACTGCTTCTCGATCTCCTTGGAGACCTCGGCGTCCTCGTTGGGCAGTGCGCGCGGCAGGAACTCGACGATGGTGACG
>JAHZJB010000060.1 GCA_022601135.1 Actinomycetes bacterium
CGCAGCGACGGGGGATGTGACCGGGGCGAGCGCAGCGACGGGGGATGTGACCGGGGCGAGCGCAGCGACGGGGGATGTAACCGTCGATGAGGAGGACATCCGAGTCGCCGCGGAACTTGCGCTGCCGCACCGTCGCCGCCGCGATCCCTTCGACGACCCGGGGCTGGATCCGGACCGTCTCGACGATGCGATACAGCAGGCACGCGAGTCGGCGGACGACGAACCCGAACCCGAGCCGGACCCACCGAGTGGTGGCGAACCTGCTCCGAATGGAGCCGCTGACGGGCAGGGGGCACAGCAGAAACCGAGGTCGCCGACGAACTCGAAACAGGGCAGTGCGGCTCCTTCGGCGGCTTTTCGCACCAAGACGCTGGTGGTGCCGGGCGTTGGCGAGGGCACACCCGGCAGGCGATCCCGTGCCCGTAATCGCACCGGCACAGTCGTCGCCGCCGCCAGTCCCGACGCCGGACATGGCCTGCACGTGTTCGCGACCCTGCTGGCGACAGCGGGCCGACACGCGCGGCCGGGTCGGCTACGCCCGGACGCCGACGACGTCCGGTGCGCCGTGCGAGAAGGACGGGAGGCAAACCTGGTCATCTTCGTCGTCGACGCGTCGGGTTCGATGGCCGCCCGTGACCGCATGTCGGCCGTCGGCGGTGCCACGCTGTCGTTGCTGCGGGATGCCTACCAGCGCAGAGACAAGGTCGCGGTGATCACCTTCCGCCAGCAGGACGCCCGGATCCTGCTGCCCCCGACCTCGTCGGTCTACATCGCCAGCCGCCGGCTGGCCCGTTTCGACACTGGCGGTAGAACACCGTTGTCGCAGGGGCTGTTGGCGGCCCGAGACATGGTGGTGCGGGAGCGGGCACGCGACCGCGCGCGCCGCAGCCTCGTCGTGGTGCTCACCGACGGCCGCGCGACCGGTGGGCCCGACCCGATCGGCCGTGCCCGGACCGCGGCAGCCCGACTGGTTGCCGAAGGTGCGGCCGCTGTTGTCGTCGACTGCGAAACATCCTATGTACGGTTGGGTTTGGCCCATGATTTGGCCAGACATCTGCAGGCACCGGCGGTGCGGCTGGATCAGCTGCGGGCCGACAACCTGACCTCCCTGGTCAAGGCGCAGGCCGGCCGGGGCGCGGCCTGAGAGTTGTAGAAGGGTGATGCGATGCCTCAGGGTCAACCTCTGACGGTTCCCAGCGATGGGTTGACGACCCGGGCTCGGCGCAACGCTCCGCTGCTGGCCGTGCATACCGGGCCCGGCAAGGGCAAGTCCACCGCCGCGTTCGGGATGGCGCTGAGAGCGTGGAATCAGGGCTTCGACATCGGGGTGTTCCAGTTTGTCAAGAGCGCGAAATGGAAAGTTGGGGAAGAGGTTGCGCTCAGAGAATTGGGACGGGTCCACGATGAGCGCGGCGTCGGCGGACCGGTCGAATGGCACAAGATGGGCTCTGGCTGGTCGTGGTCGCGCAAAGCTGGGACCGAGAGCGATCATGCCACCGCGGCTGCCGACGGCTGGGCCGAGATCGCGCGTCGTTTGGCCGAACAACGCCACGACTTCTATGTGCTCGACGAGTTCACCTATCCGCTTAACTGGGGCTGGGCGGACACCCGTGAGGTGGTGGACGTGCTTCGCGCCCGTCCGGGCGCTCAGCATGTGATCATCACCGGCCGGGATGCGCCCCCGGCCCTGGTCGAAGCGGCAGACCTGGTTACCGAGATGACCAATGTGAAGCATCCGATGGACGCCGGCCGGAAGGGCCAGAAGGGCATCGAGTGGTGATGTCCGCGCCGGCCGTGGTGATCGCGGCGCCTGCGTCGGGTAGTGGAAAGACCACGGTCGCAACGGGTCTGATGGGTGCGCTACGGCAGGCCGGGTACCGGGTGGCGCCGTTCAAGGTCGGCCCGGACTTCATCGACCCGGGCTATCACGCGCTGGCCGCGGGCCGGCCCGGCCGGAACCTCGACCCGGTACTCGTCGGTGAGCCGCTGATCGGCCCGTTGTACCGGCACGGCAGCGACGACACCGACATCGCCGTCGTCGAGGGTGTCATGGGTCTCTTCGACGGCCGCATCGGTGATGTCGCACAGCTCGATTCCGCCGCCGCGCGAGGCTCCACGGCACACGTCGCCTCGCTGCTGGGGGCGCCGGTGATCCTCGTGGTCGACGCACGTGGACAAAGCCACAGCGTCGCGGCGCTGTTGCACGGTTTCGCCACCTTCGACCACAGCGCGCGGCTGGCCGGGGTAATCCTCAACCGGGTTGGATCCGCCCGTCACGATGACGTGCTGCGCCGGGCGTGCGCGCAGGCCGGTGTGACAGTGCTGGGTTCGGTTCCGCGCAGCGACGAGCTGGAGTTGCCGTCGCGGCATCTGGGGCTCATCACGGCCGTGGAATATGGCCGTCGGGCCGGCGCCGCGGTGGAGGCGATGACCTCGGTGATCGCCAGCCACGTCGACCTGGCCGCCGTGGCGTCGGTCGCGGCCAGCAGCGTCGTCGACGAGCCGTGGACTCCGGAGGTGACGGAGCCACTCGACGAGCCGGTGACCGTGGCGTTGGCGGCCGGGAAGGCGTTCAGTTTCGGCTATCCCGAACACGGTGAGCTGATGGGGGCTGCGGGGGCACGCGTCGTGGACTTCGATCCGCTACAGGATGCGTTGCCGACCGGCGCAGCCGCGCTGGTGCTGCCCGGCGGGTTCCCCGAACAATTCAGCACCGAGTTATCCACCAACGACCTGGTGCGCGGTGAGATCGCCGCGTTGGCCGGGCGGGGCGCACCGATACATGCCGAGTGCGCAGGCCTCACCTACTTGGTCGATGACCTCGACGGGCATCCGATGTGTGGTGTGCTGCCGGGTTCGGCATCGTTCTCCGACACGCTGACCATGGGGTACCGAGACGCGGTGGCGATCACCGGTTCGCCGCTGCATGCCCTCGGTGACCGGGTGATCGGTCACGAGTTCCACCGGACGACGGTGCATTTCGCGGGCTCCAGGCAGCCAGCATGGCGGTGGCGGGGCCGCGGCGGAGGAGTTGTGGATGATGGCGCCGTACAGGCCGGGGTGCACGCCGGCTACTTGCACGCCCATCCGGCAGCCCATCCGCAGGCGATCGTGCGCTTCGTCGCCGCCGCAGCAACATCTAAGCTCGCTGGGTGACCGAGAACGCCTACCTGGTGGGCCTGCGTCTGACCGGCAAGAGGGTCGTCGTGGTGGGCGGGGGCACGGTCGCGCAGCGGCGGTTGCCGCTTCTGGTCTCCAGCGGTGCCGACGTTCATGTCATCACCACCCGCGCCACCCGGGCAGTCGAGGCGCTCGACGGAATCACCCTGACCATGCGCGAGTTTCGCAGCGGCGATCTCGAAGACGCCTGGTATGTGATCGCGGCCACCGACAACCCCGACGTCAACGCCGCCGTCGTCGCGGAGGCAGAACGCAGGCGTGTTTTCTGCGTGCGCGCCGATGTGGCGCGCGACGGCACCGCCGTCACGCCCGCGTCCTTCGATTATGAGGGTCTGGCGGTGGGAGTGCTGGCCGGCGGGGAGCATCGCCGCTCGGCCGCCATCCGCTCGGCGATACACGAGGCGCTTCAGCAGGGATGGATCGCCAGAGACAGTTCGGCGGCTCCCGGCGTGCTGCCCGGCGGTGTAGCGCTGGTGGGCGGGGGCCCCGGGGATGCCGAACTCATCACCGTCCGCGGCCGGCGTCTGCTGGCCCACGCCGATGTCGTGGTGGCGGACCGGCTCGCTCCTCAGGAGTTGCTGGCCGAACTGTCGCCGGACGTGGAGGTGATCGATGCCTCCAAGATTCCGTACGGCCGGTCGATGGCGCAGGACGCGATTAACGATGTTCTCGTCGAGCGGGCCAGAGCCGGCAAGTTCGTGGTCCGGCTCAAGGGGGGCGATCCGTTCGTGTTCGCCCGCGGCTACGAAGAGGTCGAAGCGTGCACGGAAGCGGGCATTCCGGTCACCGTCGTGCCGGGTGTGACCAGTGCCATAGCAGTTCCTGCTCTTGCCGGGGTTCCGGTCACCCATCGGGCTGTCACCCACGAGTTTGTGGTGGTCAGCGGCCATCTTGCGCCTGATCATCCCGAATCGTTAGTGAATTGGGATGCGCTGGCCACGATGACGGGCACAATCGTGCTGCTGATGGCGGTCGAGCGGATCGAACTGTTTGCCGCAGCGTTGCTGAAAGGTGGCCGACCTGCAGATACCCCTGTTCTAGTGGTTCAACACGGCACTACGTCGTCGCAGCGAACGTTGCGGGCCACACTCTCGGACGCCCCGGAACGGATTCGATCGGACGGGATCCGGCCTCCCGCGATCGTCGTGATCGGGGCTGTCGCGGGCTTCTCCGCTTTAAAGGATTCTTAAGAGTACTGTAAGGTAACTCGTCATGACGGCTCTCAATGACGCAGAGCGCGCCGCCATCCACCGTGATGTCGAAGGTAGTGGAGGGCGCAGCTTCAAGCGAGCGCTGCCCACTGATGTCTCTGATGTCTCCGGGTCGGGTGCCAGCGGGACTGCCGCACAACGATCGGGCAAGGCTCCGGCCTGGCTTCCCTCGCGCCGGTTCTTCGCCGCGGTCATCGCGATCGGCGGTATGCAGCTGTTGGCGACGATGGACAGCACCGTTGCCATCGTGGCGCTGCCGAGGATCCAGGACGAACTCAGTTTGTCCGACGCCGGTCGTAGCTGGGTCATCACCGCCTATGTTCTGACGTTCGGCGGGTTGATGCTGCTGGGCGGACGCCTGGGTGACACCATCGGCCGAAAGCGCACCTTCATCGTCGGGGTCGCGCTTTTCACCATTGCTTCCATCTTGTGCGGAATCGCCTGGGACGAAGCCACTCTGGTGACGGCCCGGTTGCTGCAGGGTGTGGGTGCCGCCATCGCCTCGCCGACGGGTCTGGCGCTGATCGCCACCACGTTCCCGAAGGGGCCGGCACGTAACGCGGCCACGGCGGTTTTCGCGGCGATGACGGGTATCGGCTCGGTCATGGGTCTGGTGGTGGGCGGCGCGCTCACCGAGGTGTCCTGGCGGTGGGCGTTCCTGGTGAACGTTCCGATCGGCTTGGTGATGATCTATCTCGCCCGTAAGACGCTGCGGGAGACCAACCGGGAGCGGCTCAAGCTGGACGCCGCAGGTGCGTTGCTGGCCACGTTGGGCTGCACCGCCGCCGTCTTCGCCTTCTCGATGGGCCCTGAACAGGGCTGGATATCGACGATCACGCTCGGCTCCGGCGCGGCGGCGCTGGCCTGCATGGCGGCGTTCTTCTACGTCGAACGCACGGCCGAGAACCCGGTCGTGCCATTCCGATTGTTCCACGACCGCAACCGTGTGGCCACGTTCGCCGCGATATTCCTCGCCGGTGGCGTGATGTTCACGCTGACCGTGCTGATCGGGCTCTACGTCCAGGACATCATGGGCTACAGCGCACTGCGTGCGGGCATCGGATTCATCCCGTTCGTGATTGCGCTCGGGATCGGCCTCGGCCTGTCCTCGACGCTGGTGTCGAAGTTCCCGCCGCGGGTGCTGGTGATCGCCGGCGGCGTGCTGGTTCTGGCGGCGATGCTCTACGGTTCCACGCTCGACGCCGGCATTCCGTATTTCCCCAACCTCGTGCTTCCCATCACGGTCGGTGGTTTCGGCATCGGCATGATCGTGGTGCCGCTGACCCTGTCGGCCATCGCGGGTGTCGGTTTCGATCAGATCGGTCCGGTGTCGGCGATCGCGCTGATGCTGCAGAGCCTCGGCGGGCCGGTCGTGCTGGCGGTCATCCAGGCGGTTATTACGTCGCGCACGCTGTACCTGGGCGGCACCACCGGCCCGGTGAAGAATATGGACGCCGCTCAGCTGCACGCGCTGGACCAGGGCTACACGTACGGCCTGTTGTGGGTGGCGGCGGTCGCGGTCGTCGTCGGCGGAGCCGCGCTGTTCATCAAGTACACCGCTTCGGAAGTGGCACACGCGCAGGAAGTCAAGGACGCGCTCGACGCCGGGGAGCTCTAGCGTCGAGTTCGATTCACCCTGCTGAGTAAGGTTGTCGGCTGTGATCACCCGCATGTCCGAGTTGTTCCTGCGCACCCTGCGCGACGACCCGGCTGACGCCGAGGTGCCGAGCCACAAGTTGTTGATCCGGGCTGGATACGTGCGGCCGATCGGCCCTGGTCTCTACAGCTGGCTGCCGTTGGGGTTGAAGGTACTTCGCAAGATCGAAGCCGTGGTCCGCAGCGAGATGGACGCCATCGGGGGACAGGAGATCCTGTTCCCGGCGCTGTTACCGCGCGGCCCGTATGAAGCAACGAACCGGTGGACCGAGTACGGCGACGGCGTCTTCCGGTTGAAGGATCGCCGCGGTAACGACTACATGCTGGGGCCGACGCACGAGGAGTTCTTCACCCTGACGGTGAAGGGGGAGTACTCCTCGTACAAGGACTTTCCGTTGCGGCTCTATCAAATCCAGACGAAGTACCGCGACGAGGCCCGCCCACGAGCCGGCATCCTGCGTGGCCGGGAGTTCATCATGAAGGACTCGTACTCCTTCGATGTCGACGACACCGGCCTGGAGAACGCGTATCAGGCACATCGCGGCGCTTACCAGAAGATCTTCGACCGGCTGTCGGTGCGCTATGTCATCGTGTCGGCGGTATCGGGGGCGATGGGTGGCAGCGCGTCGGAGGAATTTCTGGCGGAAAGCGAAGTCGGGGAGGACACCTATGTACGGTGCCTCGAGTCCGGCTACGCCGCCAACGTGGAAGCCGTGGCCACGGCGGTGCCCGAAGCCCAGCCGACCGACGGCAGACCCGAACCCGTCGTGTACGACACCGCCGACACCCCGACCATCGCCACGCTGGTCGACTGGGCCAGTGGCGCTCTCGGACGGGAGATCACCGCGGCAGACACGCTGAAGAACGTGCTACTCAAGGTGCGCCGGCCCGGCGGCGACTGGGAATTGCTGGCGATCGGTATACCTGGTGATCGTGAGGTCGACGACAAGCGCCTCGGGGCTGCCCTCGATCCAGCCGAGTACGCGATGCTCGATGACGCGGACTTCGCCAGGTATCCGTTCTTGGTGAAGGGCTATATCGGCCCGAAGGGTCTGCTGGCCAACGGGGTTCGTTATCTCGTCGACCCACGGATCGTCGCTGGCACGAGCTGGATCACCGGTGCCGACGAGCCCGGGCGTCACGTGGTTGGACTGGTCGCGGGCCGCGACTTCATGCCCGACGGCACCATCGAGGCCGCCGAAGTCCGGGAGGGGGATCCCTCGCCAGATGGCGCGGGACCGCTGGTCGCCGCGCGTGGCATTGAGATCGGCCACGTCTTTCAACTCGGCCGCAAGTACGCCGATGCATTCACTGCCGATGTTCTCGGTGAGGACGGAAAGCCTGTCCGGCTGACCATGGGCTCCTACGGGATCGGAGTGTCACGACTAGTGGCTGTGCTGGCCGAGCAGTATCACGACGAGCTCGGTTTACGTTGGCCGCCGGCGGTGTCGCCGTTCGACGTACATGTGGTGATCGCCAACAAGGACGACGCCGCCCGCCAGGGGGCCGGCGAGCTGGCCGCTGAACTCGATCGGCTCGGCGTCGAGGTGCTGCTCGATGACCGCAAGGCATCGCCGGGCATCAAGTTCAAGGATGCCGAATTGCTCGGTATGCCGTGGATCGTCGTGGTGGGGCGTGGATGGGCCGACGGCGTGGTGGAATTGCGGGACCGAGTCAGCGGTGACAAGCGGGAAGTCCCGATCGGAAACGCGGCCGCCGAAATCAGCACGGCTATCGCTACTCTTCAGAACCGCCCGGGAACGGGACCGTGATCGTGGTGTCGCCGCGAACGCGACGCCAGCGCGCCGCCGTGACGACGCTATCGGTCAGCGCGGTGACGGCAAACGCCCGCACGTTCTGATCGGTCGCCTGCTCGACGACGGCCCGCCATGCCGTGGCCGAGTCCTGCTCCATGGTGACTGCGAGGTTGGCGGCGTCGGCGGGGCCGTCGACCTCCATCGGCAGCGAGTACCCAGCCGCGGGTAATGGCGCGTTGACGCCGCCCTCCACGAGCATCGCGATCGCCGCTTCCCGGCGTGCCCGGTGCTCGGCCATGGCTTCCGCGACAAGGTAGTTGACCTCTGGAATCGAATGCGCCGACACGATGCCGTAGCCGTAGATGGTGGCGTGCTCGGCGGCGATCGCGTCGAACAGCGCACCGTCGGCGGCCTCACTCGGGCGAGTGGGCGCCGTCGGACCTGGAGAAGTCATCGGGCACCGCCGGGCGGGTTCAACGCCACGCGGTAGGAGGCTGTGCACGCTGCGGCAATAGAGCCGAGCAGCCCGGCACGATAGCCCGACAGCGCGCCAGCGGCCGCGGTGGCGCCATCGGCCGACCCCCGCAGCGCATCGATCACGTCGTCGACCGTGGGCACCGGCGGGGCTGGCGGCGAGGACGCCGCCGACGTCGTCGTTGTGGTCAGGCTCGGGGTCGGGGCGGCGTCGCCAGTCATCCGCACGATCTCCTCGGCGAGTGCTTCGGCGTGCGCCGAGCGCTCGGAGGCGACCTGGGTCAGCGCGTCCACCGGGGATTTGTGCGCACCGGCGGCTTCGGTGGCTAGCTGGCTGTCGGCCCGGGCGCGCTCGAGGGCGGTCGTCAGGTCGTCGAGATCCGGGGGTGGCGGTGCGGTGGTGCCGCAGGCCGCCGATGTCATGGTGCTCACGCCGAGGACCGCAGCCAGGGCGGCCGCCCCGGAGAGCGCGCGTCGACGGCTGAAGGTGGGTGGGCGGCTCTGCACGAACACCATCCTGCCATTGCCGCCCCGTCGCCCCGCTTCGCCCGGCTTCGGTGTCGAGCCGATCATGGTCGCGGGCTTTCCGCAATCGACGTGCTCACCCTGGCGTATCGTGAGGAGGCGGGTCGCGGAGGCGTGTTCTGCCGAACAATCTGCGCGAATCGCGTCCGGACAACTCAAGATGAGGAGCTCGCCGTGGCTGAGCGGTCTACGGGATTACCGTCGCAACGACAGGTGACCGAACTGCTCGACGGAGAGTTCGCGCGCGCCGGATTCGACATCGAAGAGGTCCGGGTCGACTCGTCCGCGCGCCCGCCCCGGATCACGGTGGTCGTCGACGGCGATGACGCGCTGGACCTCGATTCGATCGCGCAGCTGTCCGGGGTCGCCTCGGAGCTGCTCGACGATCTCGATACTGCAGCGTATGTCCTGGAAGTGACTTCCCCTGGGGTGGAGCGCCCGCTGACGACGGAGAAACACTTCCGCCGGGCTCGCGGGCGCAAGGTTCAGATGACCTTGTCGGACGGATCATCGCTGACCGGCCGGCTGGGCCGGACGCAGGCGGGAACCGCGGCGCTGGTATTGCGCGATGGCGGGCGCGGCGAGTTCGCGGTCCGCGAGATCGGACTCGATAGAATCGCCAAAGCTGTTGTTCAGGTGGAGTTTTCACCGCCTCATCCACATGAGCTTGAGTTGGCCGGCCAGTCCCGGAAGGAGGCCTGAGCGTGAATATCGACATGGCGGCCCTGCACGCGATCGAAGCCGACAAGGGCATCACGGTCGACGTGGTGGTCGAGACCATCAAATCAGCCCTGCTGACCGCGTACAAGCACACGGAGGGCCACGAGGCCGACGCGCGCATCGACATCGACCGCAAGACCGGCGTTGTTAAGGTGATGGCCCGACAGACAGATGCCGACGGCAACGTGCTGCGCGAATGGGACGACACGCCGGAGGGTTTCGGTCGCATTGCGGCCACCACCGCGCGTCAGGTGATTCTGCAGCGTCTTCGCGACGCCGAGAACGAGAAGAACTACGGCGAGTTCGCCGCCCGCGAGGGCGACATCGTCGCCGGTGTCATTCAGCGCGACGCACGCGCCAACGCTCGCGGCCTCGTGGTGGTCCGGATGGGCAGCGAGACCAAGGGATCCGAGGGTGTCATTCCCGCCGCCGAGCAGGTGCCGGGCGAACGCTACGAGCACGGCGACCGGCTGCGCTGCTACGTCGTCGGGGTATCCCGCGGCGCGCGAGAGCCCCTGATCACGCTGTCCCGCACGCACCCCAACCTGGTACGCAAGCTGTTCTCGCTGGAGGTTCCCGAGATCGCCGACGGATCAGTGGACATCGTCGCGGTGGCCCGGGAGGCCGGCCACCGCTCCAAGATTGCCGTCACGTCGCGCCTGCCGGGTCTCAACGCCAAGGGTGCCTGCATCGGTCCGATGGGGCAGCGTGTTCGCAACGTGATGAGCGAATTGTCCGGCGAGAAGATCGACATCATCGACTACGACGAGGACCCTGCCCGGTTCGTGGCTCACGCGCTCTCACCGGCCAAAGTGGTGTCGGTGTCGGTGATCGACGAAGGGGCGCGGGCGGCCCGGGTGGTTGTTCCAGACTTCCAGCTGTCGCTGGCGATCGGCAAGGAAGGTCAGAACGCCCGGTTGGCGGCCAGGTTGACCGGGTGGCGCATCGACATCCGCAGCGACGCCCCCGCGGCTGACGAGCCGGCCGCGCGATCCGGGCCGGCAGCGGAGGCCGCTCACGACGTGGTCGGGGACCGCTAACATGGGCGAGGCCATCCCGGTTTTCATTTCCGCACGACGATGGCGGTAGACTCGGCGGTGATCCAGCGCGAGACATCGGCTCGGATGCAGAGAAACGCGACCGCACCTTCGGGCGGCCCCGTGCGGACCTGCATCGGATGCCGAAATCGAGAGTTGGCTGTCGTATTGCTACGGGTTGTCGCTGTCGACAGTGCGAACGAAACTGGAAATGGCTCCAGTGTCGTGACCGTTGACGCAGCGCGAACGCTCCCGGGGCGAGGTGCATGGTTGCATCGCGATCCGGGGTGTCTCCACGGGGCAATTCGGCGGCGGGCGTTCGGCCGAGCGTTGCGGATCACCGGTAACCCGGACATCACCGCGGTGGAAGAGTATTTCACCCGGCAACAGAACAGGTAGCGAAGAACATGAGCACACCGTGAAGTCTCGATGACCATGCGTCATAGCTAAACCGAGGCGCGGCGCCCACCACCGCTGTCGCCTCCCAGACAGGAGATGTAGTGGCAGGTAAGGCC
>JAHZJB010000061.1 GCA_022601135.1 Actinomycetes bacterium
CAGAACGCTGTAAAAGCGCTGCAGTCGCTCATGGGTGTCGCCGTAGGTCCGGGCGGTCAGCGGGGGACGATCGCTCTGATACCGGTTGCCGAGAACGTCAAGACCGGCGGGATCGTTTTGCCCCACATGGGAACGAATGTCGCTGTAACGCTGCAAGTGTGGGTCAGCGAGCACTTCCTTGAACGAGTCAGTGGCCCCCGGATCGATTCGGTCGGCCAGATTCGACGCCCGGTCGGGGTTCGCGTCGATCGCAATCGTCTTGTCATTGCGAAGCGAGGCGAATGTCGATCCCACCGCCGCAGTGGTAGTCGTCTTGCCCACCCCGCCTTTTCCGCCCAGTACCACCACCGAGTAGGTACCACGCAAGTGGCCGCCCACCGTGGCATTGAGGTTGCGAAGTTGCTGCTCGTCAGGGGATTCGCCGGTGTTGATCTTTTTGAAAGTGCCGTAGTACAACCACTTTCGCCATCCACGCGACGACGGAATCTTACGGGGAGCGTTCAATTCGCTGGCCGAGATTTGCTCGCTACGCAGTTCAGAGCCATCAGCTCCACGACTCGACGATCCCTGCCAATCCCACGATGGTGGGCGCGGCCCCCTGGCAGTATCGGGTTCCGTCGGCGGCCGATGTCGCTGAGGACTCGGTGCGTCGCGCCCCGGGCGCGGGGCCGCGGTGCGTGAGGTCGCCTCGCGGATGACATCGCGGGAAATGACCTGTGTACGTTCCTCGGGCGGAACCGGCATCGGTGGGCCATGCGATCCGCGCGGGTACTGCCCGCTACTGGGTGGCGGCGGTGGTCCCGACAGGCCAGCGACCCCGGCTGGATCGCGCGGGTACTGCCCGCTCAGCCCCACTGTGGCCTGCGGCCCGGTCCCTGCGTCCAGGGGTGGCGGCAGCACTTCAGCGACTGGGCCAGTGCCGTTGTGCTCAGCGTGGTCTCGTTGGGGGTCGCCCCGCTCGCTACCAGGTTCGGGATCGGCTGCTGTGTCGCCAGCGGCCCCATCGACGTGGTGTTCACCACCGTTCGGGTCGTGGTCGCCGCCGCGTCCAGCAAATTGCTCTGGTGGATTCGACCCCGGTGGTTGCCATCCGCGCGGCGGTGTTTGGGCCGGGGCTGGACTGGGCGTGGCACCCGAAAATTCGTCGCTGTCTTCGGCGTGCGCATCACCGTTCAGCGCATCGAAGAATTGCTTTTCTCTGGACTCACCCATCAGTCCGCCTCCTTGCTGATCTCCACCGGGGGCACGTGAAATTCCCCGCGAATCGGTGACTATCACCGCCTCGAAAAAGACTTACACCACTTAATTCAATCGTCTGCGACGAGGATATATTAGTGTGCTTGAAATGGTTGAATTCGTTGGTGGTGTTCCCAGCCAGTACCGCTGGGCAATTCCTGTAAGACGTCGCTGAGGGCACGTTGGATGCGCGCGGCGCTGCCGGGGAACAGCATGGTCCAGCGCTGTTGGTCCTCGCCGGTATTCGACGAGACGACTACTCGTCCCATGAGGGTGTCGACCACTGTTGCCCCGCTCGCGGTGAATGCTGGGCCATCCAGCGAATGCTGGACCGCCCCGATGGATGCGCGCACCGCCCCGACGTCACAGACAGCGACGACCATGCGGGCCTGGCGGGCGGTCAAGCCGAGCTTGAGAAGCTCAGCGATCACGTCGGTACCCTGTGGATCGGCCTGCCACCTCGACAGCACCGGTTCCAGGCGCTGAGCTTCGATGTTGATGCCCTCGAACTCGGCGGGAACTTCTTCGCCCAAGATGTCCAACACCGCTTGAGTCAGCGTGTTATCGCCCAGTGGGCTGATGGTCACCTCGTCGAGGGGTTCCTCGCCGCTCTGCCAGACCCGCGCGGCGAGTACCCATTGGCCAGCGCGGCGGCAGAGAACCGCCGCGCGATCAGCCGGTTGGTGTTCACGCCAACGACGCAACGCCTCGGCGGCCGCCAGCGGTTCCTCAAGCGGATCGGCTTGCCAGGCAAAGATTTCCGGTGGGCCTGTCAGGCGGTCTGGCCGCTCGGTGGGCCGGGTCACCATGATTGTCACTTCGACGTCGCAACGGCCCAGCGTCAGTAGCCATTCCTGGACATCGTCATCGAGGGTCCGGCCCTGGCACACTCCGGCCTGCTCCAGTACCTGCAGGCCCGGATGCGATGCCAGGATGGCTTCGGCGTCGCCCACCGGTCGGACACGGAGGGCGGCCGGAAGCCTGGTCACACCAGAAAGCGCGGCTGCCAACCACAGTCCTTCCGAGGTGGTCGACAGCTGCGCTCCCATAGCGTCTTCCGCTCAGATACCGACGAAGCGGGCGGCGCTGGCGAGGTCGCCGGCATCGGCGTTGCCCGAAGAGCCGCCGATCGCCCCGCCGTGCCGCTCGATGGTGTGAAACACCTGCTGGAACGCTTGGACGATCGAGCGTTGAGCTTCGGCGTAGGCGGTGGCGCCGTGGTTGGTCCAGAAGTCAGCGGTCTGGGCGAGCACGTTGAGCGCCTGCTGCTGCAGGTCGTTGAGATGAGCGACTAAGCCAGCCTGGCTGGCCACGTGGTCGGCCATCATCGCGTGGTTGTAGCGCATCGATTCCATGTGTTGGTCTCCTTCGAAAGTAGTTGTGGTGTACCGGAATTACGCGCTGGTCGCGACGCCGGCGATGTTGGCCTGGTTCTCAGACTCGACGCGGTCGTACTCGGCTGCGCCGCTGTTCATCGCAGTGATCACCGAGTCGAAACGCGCCGACACATTGCGGCCGGTGGTAGCGACGTCCTCGGTGGTGCGCAGCGACGCCAGCGCGGCGTTGCCGCCGAACCCGCCGCCGGTGAGGTCGGAGTTCATGGTCATGTAGCGGCCCAGGCCCTGCAACGTATCGTTCTTGATCCGGTCGAGTTCGGCGGCAGCTGCCCGCAGCTTGGCCGAATCAGTGTTCAAAACACCCATGTCCATCGTCCTTTCAGTTCTTTATCTGTGGCTTGTCGGTGCTGTTCGTGTGTTGTGCTGGCTGCCTGCCGAGCTGATCACCCTCCCCCGTCCGCGTAGACCACTCCGTCGGCGGTCAGGATGGGGATCGCGTCCGCGTCCCTGAGAGCCACGGACAACGAAGTGTCGTCCTCACCGCGGCTGGCGCCCTGATCGCGGCGCTGACCCGCGGCCGCGGC
>JAHZJB010000062.1 GCA_022601135.1 Actinomycetes bacterium
CAGCCGCCGGAGGTTCGCGATGCGGTGGAGCAGGCCGACCTCGTCCTCGACATCGGTGGTGCCGTGCTCACCGAACTCAACACCGGTTTGTGGAGCGACCTGCTCGACGTCAGCCGCGCGGTGTGCATCCACGACAACTGGGTCCGGATCGGTACCAGCGTCTTCCTGAACGTGGCGATCGACGATGTGCTTGCCGAGCTGCTGCGGCGGGCCGAGCCGACGACGTCCGACAGAACGGCGATAGAACGGCTACTTCCGGTAGAGGGCTCGGGAGCTGATCCCACCTCGTCGGCCAGTCTGTACCCGCGGCTGCAGCGGCGGATCAAGGCCGGCGACACCCTGCTGATCGAAACCGGTACCTGCATGATGCACCTCAACGGCATGCGGATGCCGGCCGGCGTCGGGGTGGAAGGACAAGGTCTGTGGGGTTCGATCGGTTGGGCGACCCCGGCATGCCTGGGCGTGGCATTGGCGAAGACTGCGGGCCGTACCTGGCTGGTGACCGGCGACGGCTCCCATCAGCTCACCCTCAACGAAATCGCTGTCATGGGTCGCTACGGGATCAAGCCGGTGATCTTCGTGCTCAACAACAACCTCTATGGGATCGAGGTGATCCTCAGCGAATGGGGCCACCCTTACGACGACCTCGCGCCGGTTCAATACCACCTGTTGCCTGCGGCATTCGGTTGCGCTGGATGGCTGTCGATGAAAGTGGCGACCGTCGCCGAATTGGACGCTGCGCTGGACGCGATCGATCGGCATGACGGAGGCTGCTACATCGAGGTGATGATTCCGGCTGCCGAGAGCCAACCGTTACCGACAGAAGTCGTCGATCGCGCGTACAAGCTCCGGACGCCAGATCCCATGTAGCGCTGCGAGTGCCGTGGTGACTGGATACTCGCCGCGGTCATGGTGCGGTTGCCGCGCGGTGCAATAGGTCCTGCCACCGCCGGATCGTCGCGGCGTCGGTGACCCGGACTTGCGCGAGCCCAGTGGGATCGGGTGCGGCGGGCGTCGGTGCGGCAGGAAGGAATCCGTCCGAGCCGCGCAGCCAGCGTGATTCGGCAACCACGTCGCGACGGTACGGCCACCCCGAGCCGGGGCTGCAGGCGAACGGCAGCTCCGGTAACGCGGCTGCGAGCGCAACATCACCAGCCACGCCGATACTAGTCTTTCCGGTGAGGTGGACCAGACACGGCAACCCGACTCTCTCGGCACACCGCAGCGCGCGTCGCACCCCGCCCAAGGCCCCGCACCGCAGCACGGCGATATCGGCGGTCTCGGCGGGTCGCTGCGCCTGGGCCAGCACAGTCGCGTCGACGGCGATCGGAACCTCGGTGCGGCGCCAGACCGCGGCGGCCTCTTCAGCCGTGCCGCACACCAGCTCGACCAGCTCGAGCTCGGCGGCCGCGTTGCTCCACCGCTCGATCAGCGCGACCGTGTCGTCGGTATTGCCGACTTCGACCACGCCCCGCACCGGTTTGTCCGGCCAGTTCGCTGCCCACCCGAGGTCCCCGGCCGAGACCCTCACGCGGTCCTGCGCAGCCAGGACCGGTACGCGACCCCGCACCGCGTCGGGCCACCCGACGGTGCCGGGTTCCATCGCCGCCGTCAGCCAGCGGGCTGCCGTCATGTCATCACAGGCAGCTGGCGGACTGAACTCGCCCCAGCCCTGCGGACCCTCTACCAGGACACCCTCCCGAACGCCGCCGGCGGTCGGGATGGCGAACACCGGGGCGTCGTGGAAGTCGATGAGTGTTCTCACTGATGGCCAAGCTAGCCTGCGGCTACTCTGGCGCCGTGGCCGACGCTCCGTTTCTGCTGCTGTCGATCCGCGGCGAGGACGAGGCCGCCGATGACGAATACCAGGCGATGATGCGGTTCGCCGGCCTGGACGAGGCTGGTTTGCAGCGCATTCGGCTGACTCACCAACCGCTGGGCCGCGTCGACCTGGCGCAGTGGTCGGGCATCGTCCTCGGCGGGGGCCCCTACAACGTCAGTGACGAACCCTCCGCGAAGTCAGCCACCCAACAACGCGTCGAAACCGAGTTGGCCGACCTGCTCGACGTGGTCATCGCGCGCGACTTTCCGTTCCTTGGTTGCTGCTACGGCGTGGGGACGGTGGGCATGGCCGTCGGCGCAGTCGTGGACCGATCTCACAGCGAACCGGTGGGGGCGGTCACCGTCGAACTCTGCCCGGCCGCACGCACCGATCCGCTGTTCGCGGGCTTGCCCGAGACGTTCGATGCCTTCGGCGGCCACAAAGAGGCTGCGTCATCGCTGCCCGCCGGCGTCGCCTGTCTGGCCCGTTCGGCCGACTGCCCCGTTCAGGCCTTTCGGGTTGGCGCCAACGTGTACGCCACCCAGTTCCATCCCGAACTCGACGCAGACGGTATCTGCACCCGCATCGACGTCTACAAGAATCACGGCTATTTCGCTCCGGAGACGGCGACATCTCTGAAAGAAGCTGCGCGACAACGGATCGTGGAGTATCCGATGAACATCCTGCGCGGTTTTGCCCAACGCTACACCCGATCCGGCTAGCAACGGCCGGCCGGCGCCGTCAGGAGTCGGGAACCCCGGGCGAAATACTTGACTGAGTCCAAAAAACAACGTAGAACGGAAAGCATGAGCTCGAACTACGCGGATTCGCTGCGTGGTGCCGAGCTGCGCGTGACCCGTCCGAGGGTTGCGGTTCTGGAAGCCGTGGAGGGCCATCCACACTCCGACACCGAAACCATCTTCGGTGCCGTGCGAACGGTCCTGCCCGAGGTGTCCCGGCAGGCGGTCTACGACGTGCTGGCAGCGTTGACCGCGGTCGGCCTGCTGCGCAAGATTCACCCGTCCGGCTCGGTCGCCCGTTATGAGTCGCGGGTCGGCGACAACCACCACCATCTGGTCTGCCGTGTCTGCGGCGCCATCACCGACGTCGATTGTGCCGTCGGGGAGGCGCCCTGCCTCACCCCGGCTGAATCGGCAGAAACTTTGGACGGGTTCGTCGTCGACGAGGCCGAGGTCGTCTACTGGGGCACCTGCCCCGACTGTTCCACCCCACAAACCTCGCGATCACAACCGTGATCACGGTTCGATTCACCCGGAAGGAATACTCGTGGCTGATGAGGAATTGACCACCCAGAAAATCAAAACCATGACCGAGTCGGAGCTGCGGTCCAGTCTGCTGGCCCGGTTCCGCGACGAGCAGCAGGACGGCCCACAGTGTCCCGTGATGAAGCCGCCCGTGCAGGGCGGCGACAACCGGGACTGGTGGCCCAACCAGCCGAACCTCAAGGTGCTGCAGCACAATCCCGACGTCATCAACCCGATGGGGCCCGAGTACGACTACGCCGAGGAGGTCAAGACTCTTGATGTCGACGCCGTGCGCGCCGACATCGTCGAGGTGATGAAGACCTCCCAGGATTGGTGGCCGGCCGACTTCGGCCACTACGGCCCGTTCTTCATCCGAATGGCCTGGCACGCCGCCGGCACCTACCGTGTTCAGGACGGCCGAGGCGGCGCAGGAGCCGGAATGCAGCGGTTCGCCCCGCTCAACAGCTGGCCCGACAACGCCAGCTTGGACAAGGCCCGGCGGCTGCTGTGGCCGGTCAAGCAGAAGTACGGCAAGAAGTTGTCTTGGGCCGACCTCATCGTGTTCGCGGGCAACGTGGCGCTCGACGACATGGGTCTGAAAACGTTCGGTTTCGCCTTCGGGCGGGACGACGAGTGGGAACCCGAGGAGGTCTACTGGGGTCCGGAGCACGTCTGGCTAGAGGATCAGCGCTACAGCGGCAAACGTGACCTGGCCAATCCGCTGGCCGCCGTCCAGATGGGCCTGATCTACGTCAACCCTCAGGGGCCCAACGGCAACCCCGACCCGGTTGCCGCGGCCATCGACATTCGGGACACGTTCGGACGGATGGCGATGGACGACGTCGAGACGGCCGCACTCATCGTCGGCGGCCACACCTTCGGCAAGACCCACGGAGTCGGGGATCCAGAGCTGGTGGGCCGCGAGCCTGAGGCCGCTCCGATGGAGGAGCAGGGTCTGGGCTGGAAAAACCTCAACGGCACCGGCGTGGGCAAGGACGCCGCCACCAGCGGCCTGGAGGTGATCTGGACCCACACTCCGACCAAGTGGGACAACAGCTACCTGGAGATCCTCTACGGCAATGAGTGGGAGCTGACCACCAGCCCCGCCGGCGGCTTACAGTGGAAGCCCAAGGACAACGGTTGGGCAAACTCGGTGCCGGAGGCATTCGGCACGGGCAAGACCCACCCGTCGATGTTGACCACGGACCTGTCAATGCGGTTCGACCCGATCTACGAGAAGATCACCCGCCGCTGGCTGGACCATCCCGAGGAACTGGCCGACGCGTTCGCCAGAGCGTGGTTCAAGCTGATCCACCGCGACATGGGACCCGCTACCCGCTACCTGGGGCCGCTGGTCCCCGCCGAGACTCTGCTGTGGCAGGACCCGGTGCCGACCGGACAAAGCCAGCTCAGCGACGCGGATGTTGCCACGCTCAAGGCGGAGGTCCTGGCCTCGGGCCTGACTGTGCCGCAACTCGTTTCGACGGCCTGGAAGGCTGCCAGCTCATTTCGTGGCAGCGACAAGCGTGGCGGTGCCAACGGCGGCCGGATCCGGCTGCAACCACAGCTCGGGTGGGAGGTCAACGAGCCTGACGAGCTGGCGCAGGTGGTGCGCAAGCTGGAGGAGATCCAGCAGGCCTCCAGCACCGCGGTGTCGTTCGCCGATCTGGTGGTCCTCGGTGGGGTGGTCGGTGTCGAGAAGGCCGCCCGCGACGCCGGCTTCGAGGTGGAGGTGCCGTTCACACCGGGTCGCGGCGACGCAACCCAGGAGCAGACCGACGTCGAATCGTTCTCCTACCTGGAACCGAAAGCCGATGGGTTCCGCAACTATCTCGGCAAGGGTTCCACCCTGCCGGCGGAGTTCGAAATCCTGGACCGGGCGAATCTGCTGGGGTTGTCGGGTCCGGAGATGACAGTGCTCGTCGGAGGTCTGCGGGTGCTCGGCACCAACTTCGGCGGCACCAAGCACGGCCTGTTCACCGACAAGCCGGGGCAACTGTCCAATGATTTCTTCGTGAACCTGCTCGACATGAGCACGAAGTGGGAGCCGTCTTCGGCAGACGACGGAACCTATATCGGCAAGGACCGGGCATCCGGTGCGCAGAGGTGGACCGGTACCCGCGTCGATCTGGTATTCGGGTCCAACTCGCAGCTGCGCGCCTGGTCTGAGGTGTACGCCGAGAACGGCGCGGAGGAGAAGTTCGTCAAGGACTTCGTCGCCGCGTGGGTCAAGGTGATGGATGCCGACCGCTACGACGTCGGTAAGGGAATCGAGTAGTCGCAGAGGGACGTGATCGACAGTCCACAGAAAAAGGGGCGCCCGGAAGCGGGCGCCCCTTTTTTCTCCTGTGCGCCGGGGGTCTCCGGGTCGACTCAGTACGGGTTGAGCTGGGTACCGATCAGCGGCGCGATCTTGCCTGCCAGGTAGACGTGGCCGGCATCGGTGGGGTGGACCCCGTCTTCACCGATCAAGTTGCGGGTGCCGACAAACCAGCGTGCCGCGAGCGGGTCGACGAAGGTCGCCCCGGCCAGCTCGGCTTGATAACCGAGCACGTCACGTATCCGCCGAACCGCTGGCGGTGGATCCGCGGTCGGCCACGCCGGCCCGATCACGAGGAACTTTGCCGAGCGGGCGATCTGGCGCGCCATTCTGAACGTTCCGTACATGGCGACCGAAAGCCGAGTCGGGTCGACGGCCATGTCGTTGCGCGATCCGAAGAACACCACGAGCCGATCGGTGGGCCGGACAGCTCGCACAGTCAGGTCTTCGTACACGCTCCCGCGGTCACCGCGAGTGCAGTACCCTGACCCGCTTTCAGCGGCCACCGTCGGCGTGACTGCTATCCCGTGCTGGGCGAGTGTGCGCCACACGTGGGATGGCCATCCTCTTGCGCCGATTCCCCCTTCCTCACCTCCGGCGGTGTACGAGTCGCCGATCACCGCTATGCGATTGACCGCGTAGTCCGCGAGCCGCACATCGTGGCGTTGAACTACGGGAAACTGGGCGTGGAGCACGCCGAAGAGCAGCGCAAGGGAAAGCGCCAGGGTCGACAACCGACTCACCGGGCCAGCCTAGGGTCGGTCGCGTCGTGAACCGCGGGCCGACTCGCCGGGAATCCGATTCGTTATCCGGCGCGCGCAGCGACAGACTTCAGACTGCCGTGGGATGGATACCGCAATGCCGCTGCGAAACCGGCCTGCGCGGGCCGGGTGAACACCACGAACCCGGCGGCCTGCCCCCGGCTCCCCGGCGGCCGTATTGGGGTTGGGTGCCGCCCCTCGCCGAGCGCCGATGGGTCCACCTGGGTTAACGGTCGGGTCACGAAGAGAACTGTGTTCGGCAACCCGAACCCGATTCGCTGTTACGTGCGTCACCCTCGATGAAAGGCATTGCAACACAACAGTTATGTAATGATGTACTCTCGTGAAACCTTGGCCCGCCAATTAGGCCGTTAGGCAATGGTTTTCGTGACGCAGTCGCCACCGGGCGGTGGATTGTGAACGCCATCACAGATATTGGCCGTCCCCGGAACGCCCTGTTAGCGTCCGTTTGCATGTTTGCTCTCGCAACACTCTTGACGCTTGTCAACCAGGTGTCGGGCACGCCGTATATCGTCGGCGGCGACTCCCCGGCAGGCACGGACTGCTCCGGTCTGGTGTCGTGGGTGACCAATGCCGCGACCGACCGGCCCATCTACGGAAACAGGTTCCACACCGGCAACATCGAGAGCGCTCTGCTCGAACGAGGCTTCCAGCACGGGTCAGCACCCGACGCGCTGGTGGTCGGTTGGAACAGCGGCCATACGGCCGTGACGCTGCCCGACGGGACTCCGGTGTCCTCCGGAGAAGGCGGTGGCGTCAAGATCGGTGGTGGCGGTGCCTATCAGGGCCAGTTCACCAACCACATGTTCTTGCCTATGCCCGCCGACGTGCCGCCCGACCCCGACCCCCTGATGGCGCCGCCGATGGCGCCCCCGCCCCCGCCACCAATGGGACCCCCGCCCCCGCCGGCGCCACCGCCACCGCCCGGCGCGGACCCCATGCTGGGGCCCCCGCCGCCTCCGGAGGGACCCGTCATGCCGATGGCCCAGGACCCGGTCCCGCCACCGCCACCGCCACCCGGCGTGCCGGTGTGACGGACCGGGATTCGGTGACCCGTCCGGGAGCGCGCTAGCGTTTGTTGCGTGATCGTGCTGCTGCCACCGTCGGAGACGAAGCGATCCGGTGGCGATGGGCCCGCCCTACGGATGGAGTTGCTGAGCGCACCCTCGTTGCGCCCGCTACGCACCGAATTGGTCGACGAGCTGGTGGAGCTGGCGGCCGACCGGGCTGCCAGTAGGCGCGCTCTGGGAATCTCTGCCGCGCAAGATGCCCAGATCGACCGCAACGCGGCGTTGCGGTCGGCGCCGACGATGCCCGCCATCCACCGCTATACCGGTGTTCTGTACGACGCCCTGGACATCGATTCGCTGCGTGGCGCGGCGCGGGCGCGGGCGAGATCGCGGCTGGCTGTTGTTTCAGCGCTGTTCGGTCTGGTGCGCGCCGATGACCTGATTCCGGCATACCGGCTGTCGGCTGGCTCCCGATTGCCCGGGCGCCCGACACTTGCGGCGCGCTGGCGCCCCGTGCTCGACCCCGTGCTGTCGAGGGTGGCCGAGCGCGATTTGGTCGTCGACCTTCGATCCGGCCCGTACGCCGCACTGGGTAAGGTGCCCGGCGCGGTCTCGGTGGACGTGGTCGCCGAGCATCCCGATGGGCGCCGAACCGTGGTCAGTCACTTCAACAAGCAGCACAAGGGGCGACTGGCGCGGGCTCTCTCGAGCAGTCGAGTTGAGCCTGCCGACGCAGCCGACGTGGCGGCGCTGGTCCGGCGAGCCGACTTGCGGGTCGAGCGCCGGGGCGACCACCTGACCGTTGTCATTCCGGCCTGATGCCCGTCGCTACCGATAGTTCGAGGTGCGTCCGGGTGCGGTCGAGGCGTGAAACACTGTGGAAATGACCATAGACATCGCCCGTCCCAAGCTCGAGGGCAATGTCGCCGTGGGTACCGACCGCCGAATCGGTTTCGCCGAATTCGGTGACCCGCAGGGGCGGGCTATTTTCTGGCTGCACGGCACCCCCGGGGCCCGACGTCAGATTCCGGTGGAGGCGCGCTTGTACGCCGAGAAGAACCAGGTCCGATTGATCGGCATCGACCGCCCCGGCATCGGATCGTCGACGCCGCACGAGTATGCGACGGTCATTGACTTCGCCGAGGATCTGCGCACCATCGCAGACACGTTCGCTATCGACAGGATGGCGATCATCGGGCTCTCCGGCGGTGGCCCCTACACCCTCGGCTGTGCCGCGGCGATGCCCGGCCGGGTTGTCGCCGTCGGTGTGCTCGGCGGGGTTGCTCCGACCCGCGGAAGCGACGGGATCGGGGGCGGACTGATGGGGAATGTCGGTGTCCCGGTAGCTCCGGCGCTGGAAAAAGTCCGAGTTCCGCTCAGCATGTTCGCCTCGGGATTGATCCGCCTGGTCAGGCCGATCGCCGAGCCGGCGCTGTACCTCTACGCCACAGTATCTCCCGAAGGCGACCGGAGAATGCTGTCGCGCCCCGAATTCAAGGCGATGTTCCTCGACGACCTGCTCAACGGCAGCCGCAGGCAACTGGCGGCGCCGTTCGCCGACGTCGTCGTGTTCGCCAGGGATTGGGGGTTCCGGCTCGGCGAGGTCAAGGTTCCGGTGAGCTGGTGGCACGGCGACCAGGACCACATCGTGCCCTACGCGCACGGCCAGCATGTGGTGGCGAGGTTGCCGGACGCCGACTTCTACACGTTGCCCGGCGAAAGCCACCTGGGCGGCATGGGGCAGGCGGAGACGATCATGCAGAAAATGCTCGACAGTTGGGACGACGCCGGCAAAGGGTGACGCACACCTCCGCCGGGGCGATCAGCGCTTCAGCCAGCCCTGCAGCGTCGGCAGATCCCTTGTGTACGTTTGCATGATGTCATCGTGGTAGAGCGTGCCGCCGTCGATTGCGCCGTCCCCGCACCAGACGACGTGCACCCGGACCACTCCCTTGTTGAAGTAGTCACTGCGATCGGCGATCCGGTGATTCCATCCGGCTTCTTCGGCGACCGCCGAAACAGCCCGTCGCTCGTCGGTGTCAACCATCGATGATTCCTCAATATCGGTATTGGGTTCGGAAGCCACCCTATATGTCTGGATATGTCTGGCAACCCGCGGCGACCGTCACACCAACTCAGGGGCCAGATCGCCGATCAGAACCCGTCTGAGCAGGTGCATCGCCACTGTGGTCGAACGCTCGCGGACATCTTCACGATTGCCGGGCAGTGTCATGGTCCGGGTCAGCGCCCGGACCGGTGCTACCCCATCGGACAACGCCACCGAGAAGCACACAGTGCCCACCGGTTTGGTTGCGGTCCCACCGCCGGGCCCGGCGATCCCGGTGATCGCTACAGCTGTGTCGGCGCCAAACCGCTGCAGCGCGCCTCGAGCCATCGCCTCGGCAACCGGTTCTGACACTGCGCCATTCAGTTCGATCAGCATGGAGTCGACGCCCAGCAGCGCTGTCTTGGCTGCGTTGGAATAGGTCACCAACCCGCCGGCGACGTAGGTCGACGAGCCGGGCCGCTCGGTCAGCCTGGCCGCCAATAGCCCCGCGGTACACGACTCGGCGGTGGCGATGGTGCGGCCGTCGAGTAGCCCGGCAATCTGATCGTCGACCAGGGCTCCGTCCTCGGAGAAGATTAGGTGTGCGTGCCGATCGCGCAGTACCGACAGCAGGTCCGCGTAAGCCTGCGCGTCCTGTGGCTCGTACCGGGTGACGATTTCCAGCTCGCCGCGCCGCAGACATGTCGTGATCTCCAACCGTCCGAAACCCTCGACGGTGAGCTCGGCTTCGCGCAGGGTGTCGGCCAGGCCCGACTCAGGCAAGCCGAACATACGTACCGTCTGCTGGCGGAACTGGGTACGGCCCGCGATCGCCGACTGGACTGCCTCGGTGGCAACGGTTTTCGCCCACATCGGCTGCAGTTCTCGCGGCGGGCCGGGCAATACCACCACGGTCGGAACACCCGGTATCACGAACCCCGGTGCGGTGCCGACCGGGTCCAGGATGGTGGCGCCGGTCGGCACCTGCGCCTGTTTACGATTCGCGGCGCGGACGGCGTCCACATCGACGCCGGGGAACCTCGCCATCAGGCCTTCGACGATCGCCCCGATCCTGGCCTCGAGAGCGTCGTCGAGCACCAGCTCCCGTTCACAGAACCGGGCGACGATCTCCACCGTCATGTCGTCAGCGGTCGGCCCGAGGCCGCCGGTGGTGATGATCAGATCCACGTCCTGATCCGCGAGGAACCGCAGCTGCGCCTCGATGTCGGCGGGGCGGTCGCCGCACAGGGTGATGTGGCGCAACTCCACACCCATGTCCAGCAGCCGGTCGGCAAGCCAGGGGCCGTTGCGATCCTGGACGCGTCCGGTGAGTACCTCAGTCCCCGTCACCACGATGCCAGCCCGTGCGCTCACGGGAGACGACACTACGCATGGGCTGAAGTGGCCACCGCAGGGACGTCGGCATAACTCGATTGCCGTTAGTGGCCTGGGCGCCACCGCCCGTCGAATCAAAGCGCCACCGGGATATCAGTGCACTTATACCATCGTACGATGACAGCCGTTGCCGCTGGCCTGCCACCGGAGGACCGGTCGGAGTCTGTGGCGAGTGCGTCCACGTTGCCAATTCTGATCATCGATGATGCTCCCGCCGATCTCGAGATCCTGATGGACTACCTGTGCGACGGGGGTTTCGAGAACGTGCAGACCGCCGTCGGCGGAGCGGCCGGGATCGCGGCCCTGACCGGAGCAGGCCCCTCTGGGGAAGCGCCGGGCGTGGTGGTGGTGGACATAAGGATGCCTCCGCCGGACGGCCATGAGGTTCTGGCTCGTATCAAGGCGATGGATGCGGGCTGTCGACCGCTGGCTCTGGCCGTGACCGGCGATGCCTCGCAAACGGCCCGAATCGCTGCGCTACGAGCGGGCGCTTCGGATTTCATCACCAAACCGTTCGATACGGTGGAGCTGTTGTTGCGGGTGCGCACCCTGGCCGAGATGAAACGGCAGGAGCGGGAACTGCGCGAGGCGCTCACCTACCAGCAGCTGGCCAACGAGTACCGCATTTTGGCCGACAACTCCCTCGAGGTCATCGTGCACCATCGCGGCCATGAAGTCGTGTGGATCTCGCCGTCGGCGAAAGCCACCTTCGGATGGTCCCGGGAGCACTGGCTCGGGACAGAATTCCTCAACCATATCCATCCCGATGACCTCGAGATCATGATGGCCTCGCTGGACAAGATCGCTCAAGGCCAACCGATCACCGTACGGGTTCGGGTCGCCATCGCCGGCGGCGGCTATCGCTGGGTCGAGGGCCGCACCACGACCTACATCGACGCTACGGGAAACCCCGACGGGATGATCGCGGCACTGCGTGTCGTCGACGAGGAGGTCGAGGCTGAACGGCAACGTGAGGCCGACCTGCAGCGGGCCATTGCCGCCGAGGCGCGCTATCGCTTACTCGCCGACAACACCGGCGATGTCGTGGTGCATCTCCGAGGTCGCGAGGTGGTGTGGATCTCGCCGTCGGCCGAGGCTCTGTACGGGTGGCCGGCCGAGTCGTGGATCGGCACCGATTTCACCCCGCGCATCTCCCCCGAGGATCCCGACGCGGCGGCGGCCGTGATGGAGAAGATCGCTCGCGGCGAACCGTTTGCGACCCGGGTTCGAACAGCCACTGCCGACGGCGATTACCGCTGGATCGAGTCCCACGGACAGCCCTACAGTGACCCCGGCGGCAACCCCGACGGGACGATCATTTCAATACACGTCGTTGACGAGCAGGTCGCCGCCGAGCAGCAACTCAAGGCCGACAAGGAACGGTTCGAAGCGGTGGTGGCAAACACACCGTCGGCCATCTCGGTGTGCGACTTGCAGCACCGATACACGATGGTCAACAGAGCTTTTTGCCAGTTGTTCGGCCAAGAGTCGGTCGCCGACGCCATCGGCCGAACCGAGGATGAGATGTTGCCACTCGATGTCTTGGAACGTTCCAGACAGGCCGAGGAGCTTCTCTTGGCTGGGGAGAGCGTTGTTGAGGAAGAGCCGATCGATCGTGGGTCAGAGAACACCTCGGTCGTCACCCAGCGATTTCCGTTGTGGAACGTGGATCAGGAAATCTCCGAGTTCGCAACCATACGAACGGATGTCACCCACCGCAAGAAGATCGAGCGCGAAGCCGCCGAGCGCGCCCGCTGGGAAGACCGGATCTGGACGGCCATCGGTGACGGAAGCCTGTTGGTCTATTCCCAGCCGATCGTGGACATTGCGACCGGAGACACGGTTGGCGAGGAGTTGCTGATCCGGCTGCGCGACAACGAGACAGACGAGATACTGCCTCCCAGCGCGTTTCTGCCCCAGTGCGAGAAACACGGGCTGCTGCCTATCATCGACCGGTACATGGTCGGGTGGGCGATCGATTTGGCGCATGCCGGCAGGCGCGTCAGCGTGAACATCACCGGCCAGACCATCGGTGGCCGCAAGGCGATGGAAGAGATCCTCGACGCTCTGGTCACCGGAGGTCGGGAGGTTGCGGGCAGGATCACCCTCGAGATCACCGAGACGGTCGCGCTCGCTTCCCCTGCGATTGCCAAGAAGTTTTCCGCGGGCATGCGCGATCTGGGCTGCCGGGTGGCGCTGGACGACTTCGGGACCGGGTACGGCGCCTTTACCGAACTACGCCACCTTGCCCTGGACGCGTTGAAAATCGACCGGAGCTTTGTCCGAACGATGCTCGAGGATCGCGACGACGAACGTGCTGTGGATACCATCATCTCCGTCGCGCGGGCCTACGGCTTGACCACCGTCGCCGAAGGTGTCGAGACGCAGGCGGTGCTCGACAGGCTGGCCGAATTGGGAGCGGATCGCGCGCAGGGATACCTCTTCGCCAAGCCTGAGCCGGTCGTCTGGTAGCCGATATGCGTGAACTCTTTGGTGGGTGTCGCCGGCCGGCCAACCACATTCACGGCAGCTAGAGCTCCTACGAAGCGTTTCTATTTGTGCGGTACGTCGATGGTCAGGCCCCCGTCCATGACGAACTCGGCGCCGGTGGCGTATCGCGATTCATCGCTGGCCAGGAAAACCACGAAGGTAGCGACCTCGTCGGGCTGACCCGGCCGGCCCAGCGGGATTCGCAGCATGCCGTCGGGAAAGTGCTTGGTCATCGGGGTCCGGATGAAGCCCGGGTGCACGGAGTTGACCCGGATGTTATGCGATCCCAACTCCAGTGCCGCGGACTTGGTCAGGCCGCGAACCGCCCACTTCGAAGCCACGTACGGGTGCACCATGACTGCGCCGCGCAGACCCTCGATGGAGGATACGTTGATGATCGATCCACCCCCCGCGGCCTTCATCGCCTCGACCGAAGCCTGCATGCCGAGGAATGTTCCGGTGAGATTGACGTCGATGACCTTCTGCCACTTAGTCATATCGAACTGTCCGATCAGACCCAACGCGACCGTACCGGCGTTGTTGACCAAGACATCGAGCTTGCCGAAGTCGCCGACCGCGGTGGCAACAGCGGCCTCCCATTGGTCGGCCTGGGTGACGTCGAGGTGAACGTAACGGACGGAATCCGTTGCCGTGGAATTGATTTCCTTGGCCAGTGCCTCGCCCTCCTCGTCCAGGATGTCCCCGATCACGACCTTGGCGCCTTCTGCGACCAACGCCCGGGCATCCTCGGCGCCCATCCCTCGGGCGCCACCGCTGATGAGTGCCACTTTTCCGTCCACACGTCCCATAGCGCGTCAGGCTACCGTAACCCCGGGGCGAAACTAGAACTTGTTCCAATTGTTGGACCTGCCACCGATAGCCGGCGGGTGCGGGACGGCGAGCCGTGATCAGCTATGGCATGCCGTCACCACACGCGGCGCAGTCGGCGCACGTAGCATGGCGAGTCGAAACATCGTGGCGACCCGTCACAGCGTCGGACGGCAGGAGTGAAACGTGACGGCGGACGGCACCAATCCCCCGGACCGGGTCGGGCCGGTCGCGCAGGTCCAGGCAAGTCCGCCCGGTCCCGAAGTGGGTGCATTTTTCGATCTCGACGGGACACTGGTCGACGGATTCACCGCAACCGCACATGCCGGAGACCGCATCCGCCGCCGTCAGGCCAGTATCGGCGAGGTGCTGGGCGTAATCGAAGCATCAATGCGGTATCGCCTGCGGCGCATGCAATTCGAGCGACTGCTCGTTCGTGCAGCCGGCTATCTACGCGGTGAGTTTCTGGAGGAACTCGACGAAATCGGGGAACGGTTGTTCGGTGAGCGAGTTCAGTCGCGGGTGTTCCCCGCGATGCGCCAGATCGTGGCTGCTCACCAGCGGCGTGGCCACACGGTGGTGCTGAGTTCCTCGGCGCTGACGATCCACGCCGAGCCGGTGGCGAGGTACCTGGATATCGGACACGTGTTGTGCAACCACTTCGATGTCGACTCTGCGGGCAGGCTCACCGGGTGGATTACCAAGCCGGTGATCTGGGGCAGCCAGAAGGCCGCCGCGGTCGAGCATTTCTGCGCGGCCAATGACGTCGATCTGACGCGCAGCTACTTCTACGCCGACGGGGACGAGGACGCTGCGCTGATGAAGCTCGTGGGTTTTCCGCGTCCAGTCAATCCACGTCGCGGGTTGGCCGCGCTGGCTGCCGAGCAGGGATGGCCGGTGTTGCAGATGGCCCCGACTGGAAAGGGCTTTCGCGGCTACCGGAGGCGTGCCGTAAAGTAGAACACGTTCCAGTTTGGAACCGCGTCTCGGCTGAACCAGGAGCGACCATGCATACTTCCCTGTGCGACCAGCTCGGCATCGAGTTCCCGATCTTCGGGCTTTGTGGAACTCTACCTAAAGGTTAGAGGGTGTCCGGGCACAGCGTCTGTTGTGCCGCCAGGGTGATCCCACGGACATCAGCGAGAACGAACGCCGCGTCGGCGACGATCTGATCCACCGACATCCCCGACCGCAGCAGGTCGCAGGCGTGCCGCCCAGCGACGATGTTCCCCGAGGTGGTGTTGCGCCAGCCTGTGTTGATGCCGTGGTCCGCGAGGTACTGCAGGTAAGCACCTACATCATCATTGGCACTGGCGGGTGCCGATAATCCCACGGCGGCAACGGCCAGTCCGAGGGCTGCA
>JAHZJB010000063.1 GCA_022601135.1 Actinomycetes bacterium
AGGGCGAGTTGAACTCTGGACATGGGAACCTCCGGACCTGTGAGACTTATATCGAATTGTCGTGCTGCTGCCACTATGCCACCTTTTTGATATATGTCAACATATGTGGCAGGATCGCACCATGCCCAAGAGCTTGCCGACGATCGATATGTCCGCTCCGGTGTGCTGTGCGCCCATGGCGGCCGGCCCCATGAGCGACGCCGACGCACTCGAGGTGGCGCTGCGCCTCAAGGCGCTCGCAGATCCGGCGCGGGTAAAGATCATGTCGCTGCTGTTCAGTTCCCCTGCCGGCGCCCGGAACAGTGGCGACCTCGCCGCGGTACTCGGGCTGAGCGAATCCACCGTCAGCCACCACCTGGCGCAACTCCGCGGTGCCGGTTTAGTCGAATCCGATCGCCGTGGAATGCACGTCTATCACCGCCCGGCAGCCGATGCCGTCGGCGCCCTGTGCGCCGTGTTGAATCCCGATTGCTGCACTTGAACGACTGAACGCCTTCCCGAAACTGAAGTTACGCTCGAGATTTCGGCGAAAACTAGCACATAGGTTCAGTTTCGGCGGCGTTGCCCCGCTGTCCCGAATGCCCTCACCAATCGGTTCCGGTCGACCGACCCCTTGGCGGTCACGGGTAATTCGCCGACCCGAAGTATCCGCGCAGGCACCTCGTAGCGCGAGAGCCGAGACGCGCAAAACCCCTCCAGCGCATCGTCGTCAAGGCTGGCACCGGCCCGCAGGATCACCGCCGCTACCACCTGCTCGCCATACTTCGCATCGGGCATTCCGAACACCGCAGCCTCGGTGACATCGGGATGCGCGAGCAGGGTGTCCTCGACGTGTTCGGGGGAGATCTTCTCGCCGCCGCGATTGATGATGTTCTTGATCCGGCCGTCAAGGGTCAGCACTCCCGCGGGATCCATTGAACCGAGGTCGCCGGTCCGCAGCCAACCGTCGACGAAAGTTTCCGCGGTGGCCCGAGCATCGTTGAGGTACCCCCGGGTGACTGCGGGGCCACGCAACCAGACTTCGCCTCGGACTCCGACGGGACAGGCACCGCCGCTTTCGTCGGTGATGCGCAGTTCGGCGCCGGTCGGTTCACCCACGGTGCGTAGGCGCGTCTCGAGATCGGCCGACGCTGTCACCGCACAGGCTTGGTGCGTTGCCTCGGTCATCCCGTAGGCCGGGAGCACAAGAGCGTCGAACGCCGCCTCCAGGCGCCGCGCAACCTCGGGTGGCAATGGTGCGCTGCAACTGCGCAGGAAGCGCACCTGAGCATCGGCAGCGGCGCTGGGGGGCGCGGTGTTCAACAGGATCTGGTGAATGGTGGGCACCGCGGTGAACCACGTTGCGCCAACGGAGTTCAACTCGTCGAAGAAGTGCTTTGCAGAAAACCGACCCAGTGTGGGCAACCCGAGGCGCCCTGCGGTGCTCAACGTCGCCAGGAGTCCGGCCACCAGACCGTGCCCGTGAAAAAGGGGCATGACCGCGACGGTGCTATCCGCAGGGCCCAGTTCGTACGCGGTCGCCACGTTGGCCATCGCGGCGTTGAGTCCGTCATGAGTCCACGGCACCATTTTCGGCATCGCGGTGGTGCCTGAGGTGAACATCACCATGGCGTCCGATGGCGACAACCCCACCGGCGGAGGATCCACAACGGCAGCCGGCTTGCCGCGAACATCGCATCGCGGGCCGGTGGGCGCGGACGCGCTGAATTCGATCAGCATGTCGGGGCAAGCCTCCTCTGCCGTCG
The DNA here is from genome assembly GCA_022601135.1 of Actinomycetes bacterium. Lineage (GTDB taxonomy): Bacteria > Actinomycetota > Actinomycetes > Mycobacteriales > Mycobacteriaceae > Mycobacterium. Next base: position 1,746 of record JAHZJB010000063.1, read on the forward strand.
CAGGCCGATCGGTCAACACGGCCCGCGCGCCGACACGCTTCAGCCGGATCTGCTGCTCCTCGCGTGGCAGCGCCGGGTCCAGCGGCACGGTCACCAGCTCTGCCCTGGCCGCACCGAGTAGGCCCACCACATAGCCGATATTGTTGGCGGTCCGCAGCCCGACCACATCACCGCTGCGTAATCCACTGCGTGACAGCGACGTAGCGGTGCGGCTTACCAGGTCGGCCAATACCTCGTAGGTGATCCGGGTCCCCGTGGCAGCTGCGGACAAGGCGACCTTTGCGGCGTGGGTGCGCGCGACGTGTTCAGCGAGGTCGCCAAGCGATACCCCCTTTGCCGCAGTGGATTTGGGCGTAACCACGACAGTCTCCTGCCTCTCAGGTCGATTCGGGTTGCAGAGCACTGCGGGGGTTCAGACTCGTGAGGTGGCCACTTTCGACGCCGGCGGCCGGATCGAGTTCGCAGTCGATCAGCGCGGGCCGTCCTGCGTTGTGGGCGGCGGACAGCGCCTCGCCCAACTCGCCGGGGGTTCGCACATGGTATGCCGCACCGCCGAATGCTTCAATGATGCGCTCGTGGTGGGCCCGGGGCGCAAGCACCGTGGGCGCGGGATCGCAGCCGGCGGGATCGATGTCGTCACCGCGGTAGACCCCACCGTTGTTGAGAACCACGACGGTGACGGGAAGGTTGTAGCGGCACAGAGTTTCGACCTCCATTCCGCTGAACCCGAAGGCGCTGTCACCCTCGATCGCGATGACCGGCTGACCCGTCTCGACCGCAGCGGCGATCGCATAGCCCAGCCCGATGCCCATGACGCCCCAGGTGCCGCAGTCGAGCCGGTGCCGAGGCACGGCCATCTCCACGACGTTGCGGGTGATGTCAAGGGCGTTGGCGCCTTCGTTGACCACATAGACCTCGGGGTGGTCCTTGACGAATTCGCGGACGGGACGCAGCGCATTGTGGAACTGCATCGGACGTGGATCCTCTGCCAGCCGTCGGGCCATCGCCTTCGCGTTACGGGAGCGCCGTTCGCAGAGTTCAGCCACCCAACTGTCCGGGCGGTGCACCGGCCGGCGATTCAAGGTTCCGTTCAGCGCACCGATGACAGAACCTATATCGCCGGCCAGTGGGACTGTGGTCGGCTGGTTGCTGTCGAATTCGGTTGGTTCGATGTCGACGTGGATGAACGTCGCGTCCGGTGACCAGGTCGGGGCCGCGCCGTGGCCGAGAAGCCAGTTCAACCGCGCGCCAACCAGTAGCACGACGTCGGCCCGGGACAGGGCAAGGGAACGAGCCGCTGCCGCGCACAACGGGTGATCGTCGGGAAGCACGCCCTTGGCCATCGACATCGGCACGAAGGGTATGCCGGTCGTTTCGATGAACGACCTGATCGCTGCGTCGGCCTGGGCGTAGGCGGCACCTTTGCCCAGCAGGATCAGGGGACGACGAGCACCAGCCAGCAGGTCGAGGGCTTGCCTGACAGCGCGATCGGATGGCGATTGGCTCGGCGCCGGATCAACGACCTTCCACAAGGTGCTTGCGCCGCCGGCCGCACCGATGGTCTCGGCCAGGACCTCGCCGGGAATGTCGAGGTATACGCCGCCCGGACGTCCCGATACCGCGGTGCGGATGGCTCGGGCAACCCCGCGACCGATGTCCTCGATCCGGTCGATCCGGTAGCTCGCTTTTGCCAGCGGCCTGGCGATGGCCAACTGGTCAAGCTCCTCGTAATCGCCACGCTGCAGGTCGACGATGGCCCGGGTGCTGGATCCGGCGATGTGCACCATGGGAAAGCAGTTCACCGTCGCATTCGCCAGCGCCACCAAGCCGTTGAGGAAACCGGGACCCGAAACCGTAAGGCAAATACCCGGTTTGCGGGTCAAGAAGCCCGCCGCCGCTGCTGCATGACCGGCATCGGATTCGTGCCGGAAGCCGATATAGCGGATGCCCGAGGCCTGGGCCAGCCGGGCAAGGTCGGTGACCGGGATGCCGACCACGCCATAGATGGTCGCCACCTCGTTGAGCTTGAGGGCATCGACCACGAGATGGAAACCGTCGGTCAGTGAACCATCGGCGGTTGAAGTCATGGCTCCGAGTGTGCATCGATCGACGTTTCGACGACGCCGAATTCGCCCGTTGGCTCCCGTCCCGCAGTCGGAGGAAAATCCCGCCCGCAGTGCATTGCGTCGGCCGGAGCGCTAAACCCCACGCTCGCAAGGCAACCTGCCGCTCTCGGCGGCCGACACCAACGCCGCATGGTCGGCTTCGGTTTGGTCGGCGTATCGACGGGCGAAGACACACAACGCGTCATCCACCCGTTCTGAGCGACCCAGGTAGCCGGCGATCATCGAGGCCCCGCTGGTCCGTGCATGCCCTTTGGCCAGCAGCTGGCCGACCACCCCGGCGTAGTCGATGAGCGCCTCGGGGTCCATCGCATCCAGGGCAATGGTGCCCTTCATGTTGCGGAACTGACGCACGTAGTACTGCCGCCCGTCCACGGTCGTCCAGCCCAGCAGCGGGTCGCTGACCGTCTGCAGAGCCTGTTGATACTCGACCACCCGCTGACCTTGATGCGCATGTACCGCCGCCTCGCCGTGCACATAGCGCGCCAGGACCGAGCGGCGGGCCTGCTTGAGTTGTAGGAAAACGACGTCCTCCGACGAAGATCCCTCCAGCAGAGCCACATACGCGCGTAGACCGACGCTGCCGACGCCCACCACTTTGTGCGCGACATCCAGCAGGGTGTAGCCGCCCAGCACCCGGCGCCAGTGCGTGGACAAGGTCGGCAGATAGTCGTCGAGGGCTGCGGCCAACGCGTGTGCTTCGCGCTCCGGCAGCCGGGTGATCAGCGGCGGCTCTTCGACGATCCTGCGGACGCCGCCGACCTCCCGGGTGAACCGGGGTAGCGCCCGGTCGCTGGTGCGATTGCGTGCTCGCCTGGCTGATCGGCGTACTTCGTCGGCCAGGGGGCCGGCGGTTTCACCGGCCAGCCGGTCGACGCTCAGCCTGGTAAAGGAGCGGGACAACAAAGGCTCGTTGGCCAGCCGACGTAACTCCAGACGGTAGGCCGAGACACACGACCGCACCGCCGCGCCGCACTCGGCCTCACTGGCGCCGCTGCAACGGCCCGCCACCCAGATGCTGGCCACCAACCGACGAAGGTCCCACTCCCAACCCCCTGGGTGCGCTTCGTCGAAGTCGTTGAGATCGATAACCAAGTCGCGTTCGGGCGATGCGTAGAAGCCGAAATTGCCCAGATGCGAATCGCCACAAACCACCGGCTTGATACCGGTCGCCGGGAGGCCGGTCACATCATCGGCCATCACCACGGCGGTGCCCCGCAGGAAACCATACGGTGAGGCGACCATGCGTCCCACCCGAACCGGGATCAACCGGTCCAACCGACCGCGGTGACTGAGGTTGATGAGGTGTATCGGGTCCGGTCGGCCCGGGGGCGGCGCCCAGTCGGCCAGCGACCTTCGCGGGACCCGTTTACGCAGGCTCTTACCGAGAGCGTACCGCTCTGCGCGGGTGTCCGGCCGTTGCCTCAGCGAGTGGTAGGCGCCGCTGTCAGCCTCGGCCAGCACGGTGTGCCTGGTCGGCTCGAGACCCGTCACGGCACTACTCACCCTGCAAGCACCTCCCGACGTGGGCTCGTCGTCAATTCCATGGTGCGCTTCCTGCCCATTCCGCGGGCCCGACTTGGGCTAATCCGGGCGGACCGACGCGATCGGGGACTACGGGCAGTGTCATCGACCAGACTGGGGTCATGACGGAATCCGACTCGACGCGTGTTGCGGTGTACCTCGATTTCGACAACATCGTGATCTCGCGGTACGACCAGGTGAACGGCCGCAATTCCTTCCAGCGAGACAAGGCCAAGGGATCCGATGACGACCCGGGCCGACTCGCCCGCGCCACCGTCGACGTGGGGGCGATCATCGACTTTGCGTCGTCGTTCGGCACGTTGGTGCTGACGCGCGCCTACGCCGACTGGTCAGCCGAGGTCAACGCCGGATACCGGGGCCAACTGGTGGGGCGCGCGGTGGACCTCGTGCAACTGTTTCCGGCGGCCGCCTACGGCAAGAACGGCGCCGACATCCGGCTGGCGGTGGACGCAGTAGAGGACATGTTCCGATTGCCCGACCTTACGCATGTGGTGATCGTGGCCGGCGACTCCGATTACATCGCGCTGGCCCAGCGGTGCAAGCGTCTCGGCCGATATGTGGTGGGCATCGGGGTGGCCGGTTCGTCGAGCCGCATGCTCGCTGCCGCGTGCGACGACTTTGTCACCTATGACGCGCTGCCCGGCGTCCCAGCATGCGAGTCCGCTGCCGCCTCCACCGACGCCGCCGAGAAGAAGCCCGCACCGAGACGACGCCCGGGACGGACGAAGGCGGCCGAATCCGAGCCCCCCGACGAGCCCGAGCAAACCGATCCGCAGGCGGCCGCCACCCGTCTGCTGACCCGAGCACTTCAAATCGGTCTGGAAAAAGACGATGCGGACTGGCTGCACAACTCCGCGGTGAAAGCGCAGATGAAGCGGATGGACCCTTCGTTCAGCGAGAAGTCCCTGGGGTTCAAGTCCTTCAGCGATTTCCTGCGATCGCGATCCGATGTCGTGGAGTTGGATGAAAGTTCAACAACGCGGCTGGTGCGCCTCCGAGACCAGGCCTGAGGCCGGCGCCCGACTAAGAGAGACCGGCAGAAACGAGCGCTAAGCGTGGGGCAAACTGGTCTGACCACTTGACGTCTGACCGCGCCCGAGGCATGCTGAAACCCATGGCCATGCAGCCGGTGAACCGCAGATCTGTACCCGAAGACGTCTTCGAGCAGATCGTCGCCGAGGTGCTCAGTGGCGAAATGGAACCCGGCTACACGCTGCCCAGCGAGCGCCGGCTCGCCGAAGCGCTCGAGGTTTCGCGGCCCGCCGTGCGCGAAGCGCTCAAACGGGTCTCGGCCGCCGGCCTGGTCGAAGTCCGCCAAGGTAACGCCACCACGGTGCGCGACTTTCGCCGGCACGCCGGACTGGACCTGCTGCCCCGTCTGCTGCTGCGGGGCGGAGAGTTGGATGTCACCGTCGCACGCAGCATCCTTGAGGCGCGTCTGCACAACGGGCCCAAGGTCGCCGAACTCGCCGCACAGCGGCATCGGCCGGACCTCCCCCCACTGCTGGACGAGGCGATACGCGCATTGGAGGCCGAGAACGATCCGGTCGAGCAACAGCGTCACGCGATGACGTTCTGGGACCACGTCGTCGACGGTGCGGACTCGATCGTATTCCGCTTGATGTACAACACCTTGCGCGCAGCCTACGAGCCCGCGCTGCCCGCGCTCGCCGTCGTCATGGCAGCCGAGGTCGGCCGCCCGCAGGCGTACCGCCACCTCGCCCGCGCGATATCCGCCGGCGACGCTTTCGCTGCGAGACAAGCCGCACTGGACCTACTCGAGCCCGCGACCACGGCGCTGAGAGCCGTGTTCACGTCCCTGGAGGAACCCCGATGAGCACTGCGACGGCGCGAAAAACCTTTACCCTCTCCGACGCGTGGCGCGAGTTCAGAAGCTACCCGTCACCATGGATGATCCTGGCCACCCTCATCGGTGCGCTTGCCGCGCGAATCGCCGTCGGTGACTGGCAGTACACCGACGCACTGGTGCCGGTGGTGATGGTGGCCGTCTTCCCGTTCGTAGAGTGGATGATTCACGTCTTTATCCTGCACTGGCGGCCACGCCGAATCGGGCGGTTGACCATAGATTCGCTATTAGCGCGAAAGCACCGAGAACACCACATGGCCCCCCGCAGCGTGCCGGAAATCTTCATTCCCTGGCCGGCGTTGCTGTGGGTACTGCCGGTGGCCATTGCGGTTGCGCTGCTGGCGTTCCCGCGTCCCGGCCTGGGTCTGACCTTCCTTGTGTTCCTCACTGTGTTCGGTTTGGTCTACGAGTGGATCCACTATCTCATCCACACTGACTACAAGCCGAAAACGGGCATGTACCGGGCGATCTACCGTAACCACCGGCTGCATCACTTCAAGAACGAGCACTACTGGTTCACGGTGACGAGTTCTGGCACCGCCGACCGAGTGCTGCACACGTATCCCGACCCCGCCTCGGTGCCCACCTCACCAACCGCGAAGAATCTGCACGCCGATCCGATGACCGGCTGAACTTCGCACCGCGGGGTCGACCCGCCAGACCGGGCGCACCGGAAGGGGGGCGGGTCGGGGTCGCCGATGTTGAGAATGCGAGCATGGTGGCGTGACTGACATTCCTTCCGCCGATTCCATCCCCCTCGCCACCCTCACCGGGGATCCGGTGGCGCGCGTCGCCGCTGACGCCACGGTGGCCGACGTTGCGAAGGCCATCGTGGACGCCAAGGTTGGGGCGGTCGTCGTGGGCGACGACGAGCGGCCCGCGGCGCTGGTGAGCGAACGTGACGTCGTCAAGGTGGTGGCCGACGGTAAGGACCCGGCTTCGTTGCTCGCCCTTGATGTCGCCAGCACCAAGCTGGTGTGGTGCAAGGCCGAGACCACGGTCGGACAAGCGGCCGTCCGGATGATGGATCACTACATCCGCCATCTCCTGGTGGAGCGGGACGGCGCCCTGGTAGGCATAGTTTCAGCGCGCGACCTCTTGGGGGTATTCAGCGCCGATACCGATATCGATTCGGTGTGAATGCCGCGGGGCGCGCGCCGAAGGGCGGCGCTCACCTGGGGGGGTCGGGCACGTGCTCCAGCAGGGCGACCTGCTCGGCCAGCTTGGTGGTCAGCCACCCGCCGCCGCCATCGTAACCGCGGTGTAGGGGCGCAATCGTTGTCTGCCACTCCCAAGCGCGGGGCGGCGTCATCCGGCGGCGCGATACATTGCTGACTGGTCAGGGAAGGAGCTAGCTCTGCATCTACTGTTTGTATGCACGGGAAATATCTGTAGGTCACCCACGGCGGAACGCCTCGCTGCCGCGTACGCTGCCGAGGCTCGGATTCCGGACTTCGTGGCATCCAGCGCGGGGACGCGCGCAGTGATCGGGCACCCGATTCACTCTGATGCGGCCGTTGTCGTCCAAGAGTTGGGCGGCACGGTATCCAATTTTGCCGCGCGGCAACTCACGGCTGAAATTATTTCGGGCGCCGACCTTGTGGTCACCATGACCAAGGCCCACCGGGACGCTGTTCTAGAACGTGCACCACGCAAGCTTCACAAGACATTCACGTTGACTGAGGCTGCCCGACTTGTCACAGACTGCAACGCAGCGACCATCGACGACCTTTCGGCGCTCCGCCCGCAGTTGGCTGCGCATCAGGTTCCTGACATCGTTGACCCGATCGGTAGATCTCCGGAAGTCTTCTCGCGGGTCGGATCGCAGATCGCCGAACTCCTGCCTCCAATGCTCAGGCTTTGCGGTTCTTCCGAGTTCCCGAACCGCTGAACTCTACTGGCCCTCCCACTCCGGAACTCTCTCAGAGCCAGGGTTAGCGCTGCGGGACCTCGGCGGTCTGAGCCCCCGGGGTCCCCTCGATCGGCGTAGCCGCGCTCAAGCCTTGGCTCTCGGCTGCGGCCGGGACCTGCTCGCCTGTCGCCGGCTGGATAACCCACACAGCCAGATCGGAGCCTTCAGCGCCGCGATACACCACGCTGTCGGGAGCCGGGCCCGTCACATCGAAATAGATCTTGCCCGAGGTCTGCTCGCCCTCAGCCAAAGTGGTCGGATTCACTCCCTGCGGGGTGGCGACCTCCCAAAGAACCCGGTAGGTCTGGCCATCGTTGGCCCGGGCGTTGAAGTTCGCCACAACGGGAGTCACCTCACCCTGAATGGCGGTGTCGGTGGCCGTGGCTTCCCACAGCTGGCCCTGCACTGGATACGGAATCGTGTCCGAGCTTGGACGCAGGCCGCTGACGGTCCAGCCTTGCACCACATTGCCGTTGGTCACGTCGGCCTGGGTTCCTAACCAGTGCACGCTCGGTTGCGCTGCGGAGGCAGCCGGAGCACCAAACGTTGCAGCCAGAACAATGGCGGCGCCTGCCACGGCGGTTCTAATAGCGTTCGTCTTCAACGGGATTCCCCTTTGCGAAGTAGATACATTGGCCGGGACGGCCCAGAGGTTGCCGGGCCCTTGCACGTCAGGCCATGACGCTAGCGAGGGGCCCTGTTAGGAACCTGAGGAAGTCCCAATAGGAGTGCCCTGTGACCGACAGCACATGGCCACTCGGTCACCGCCCACCCGCCCGCTCACCCAGCAGCGCGCGAACCGCTCTGCGCGGCCCGAACGGCCGGAGCATGAAACTGGCGGGCCGCGGCCGCACCTGCATCGGCCACCAGAACCATCGGCCCAACAGCGCCGCGATCGACGGCGTCATCAGCGAGCGGACGATCAGCGTGTCGAACAGGAGACCGAGGCCAATCGTGCTGCCCGCCTGGCCGATCGAGTGCAGGTCACTGGCGATCATGGACATCATGGTGAAGGCGAACACCAAGCCGGCCGTCGTGACCACCCCGCCGGTTTCACCCATCGTGCGAATGATCCCGGTATTCAACCCCGCGCCGATCTCTTCCTTGAAGCGCGAAACCAATAGCAGGTTGTAGTCGGACCCGACGGCGAGCAGGATGATCAACCCGAACACCGGGGCGATCCAGTTCAGATCCAGCCCGAATATGTGTTGCCACACCAATACCGTGAGCCCGAATGCGGCTCCCAACGACAGCAGCACGGTACCGACGATCACCAGGGAAGCGACAAGAGCCCGGGTGATGATGACCATCACCGAGAAGATCAACGTCAGCGCGGCCAGTCCGACGATCAGCAGGTCGTACTGTGAACCCGCCTGGATATCTCGGTAGATGGCGGCCGTCCCGGTGAGGTAGAACCTGGCGTCGGTCAGGGCTGTTCCCTTGACGGCTTCATGCGCCGCCGATAGCGCTGGCTCGACAGCGGAGATGCCTTCCGGAGTTGCCGGGTCGGTGTCGTGGGTGATGATGAAGCGCGCGGCCTTGCCGTCGGGCGACAGGAACAGTTCCAGTCCACGCTGAAAGTCGGGATTGTCGAACGCTTCCGGCGGTAGGTAGAAGTAGTCACCGCTTCGTGCGGCGTCGAAAGCCTGACCCATCGCACCGGCCGTGTCGGTCCACGCGGACATCTGGGTGACCAGGCCGGAGAAGCTGCTGTGCATCGAAAGCAGACTGTCCCGCATGGATTGCGCTACGGCGATGATGGGCGGGAACTGCTGCATCATCTGCGGCAGTACGGCGTCGATGTCGCCGAAGTCCTTCAGGAGCGTCTTCATGTTCTCGCTGAAACTGTTTACGCCGTCCAGGGCCTCGAAAACCGATCGTGTACCCCAGCAGGCCGGGATGTTGTAGCAGTGCGGTTCCCAATACAGGTAATTGCGGAACGGCCTGGCGAAGTCATCGAAGTCCGCCAGGTGGTCTCTCATCTCGTCCAGGGTGATTTTCATTTCGCCCATGTCGTCGACCGTGCGATGGCTCGAAGTGCTCATCTGACCAAGCAGCTCATACATTCGTTCCATCGAGACGATCATCGCGCTGAGATCGTCGCCCATCTTGAGCATGTCGGCGACCCGATCCTTCATGAACTGAAGATTCTGTTCGATGGGGATCGATTGGGCGCTGATCTGGAAAGGTATCGACGTGTGCTCGGTCGGACCGCCCAATGGCCGGGTGATGCTCTGCACCATCGCTATTCCCGGTGTGCGAAAGACCTCCTTGGCGATCCGGTCCAGGATGATCATGTCACCGGCGTTCCGCATGTCGTGGTCACTCTCGATCATGAGGATGTCGGGATTCATTGTGGCAGCACTGAAATGGCGCTCCGCGGCCTCGTACCCAACATTTGACGGCAGGTCTTGCGGTATGTAGAAGCGATCGTTGTAGCTGATCTTCATTGTCGGCATGATGAGGATGCACACGATGGTGATCGCCAACGAGGCCGCGAGCACCGGGCCCGGCCAGCGCACGGTCGCCGTGCCGATGCGCCGCCAGCCACCGGTCTTGATCTTGCGCTTCGGATCGAGCAGGCCGAACCGACTGGCCACGACGACCACCGCGGGGGCCGCGGTCAACGCCCCGGCGACGACAACCAACAGGCCCAGGGCGGATGGAATGCCCAGAGCTTGGAAGTAAGAAAGGCGCGCCAGGTGGAGGCAGAAGGTTGCGCCGGCGATCGTGAGCCCCGAGCCCAGAATGATGTGGAAAGTGCCGCGGAACATCGTGTAGTACGCCGCTTCCGGGCTTTGGCCGGCCTGGCGAGCTTCTTGATACCGACCGATGAGAAATATCGCATAGTCGGTTCCCGCCGCGATCGCCAACGAGGACAGCATGGCGACCACGAACGTCGAGAACCCCAGCAGTTCGTGGTTCCCGAGAAGCGCGACGAGCCCTCGTGCCGTTCCCATTTCGAAACCCACCATGACGAGAACCAGCAGCATCGTGCTGACGGAGCGGTAGGCGATCAGGAGCATGACGATGATGACCACGCCCGTCACGCCCATCATCTTGAACATGCTCTTGTCGGCAGCTTCGTTCATGTCCGTCGTCAACGGCGCCGGGCCAGTGACGTAGACGTTGAGCCCTGGGGGCGGAGCCGAGTGATCGACGATTTCCCGCACCGCATCGACCGACTCGTTTCCCAGCGTGCTGCCCTGGTCGCCGGCCAGATTGAGTTGGACGTAGGCGGCTTTGCCGTCCCTGCTCTGGACACCGGCGGCGGTTAGCGGGTCTCCCCACACGTCCTGGACATGCTGGACGTGCCTTTGGTCGTCCCGGAGCTTGTCCACCAGGCCGTCGTAGTAGCGGCGGGCCTGTTCACCGAGCTCCTGATCGCTCTCCAGGACGATCATCGCGATGCTGTCAGAATCCGATTCCTGGAATTTCTCACCAATGCGCTTCGCGGCAATCATCGCCGGCGCGTCCTGCGGCGACATTGTCACCGCGTGATCTCTGGCAACCGATTCGATCGGGGGCACGAATACGTTCAAAGCGACCGTCAGCAGCAGCCATCCGATGATGATCGGTACCGCGAACGTGCGGACGAAGCGCATGAACCAGGGGCGAGCTTCCTCGGTGTTCATGCCGCTTTGACCAGACAGAAAGTTTGGGCATGGTGTCCGGCCGCGGACTGTTCTGCTTTGACCTGTCCGTTAACCGTAATCCGGCATCCGATGCTATCGCTATTGCCCTGCGCCACAACATTGGCGATCACCGCCGGAATCGTTGTCGCGATCGTATGACTCCAGGGCAAGCTGGTGAAGCTAGCTTGTTCCGGCTGGGCATCACCGTTTAAGTAGCTGATGCTCCCCTGCGTGTCGGGGGGGCCAAGAACTTCGTAGGTAACTCGCTTCACATGGGTGGGCGCGAGCGGTTCAGCACTGCTTCCGGTCGCCGAGAAGATGGCATCGGAACCGAAGACGCCGCGAAGCCGGTCCACGCCGATACCGCCGAGGACGACTGCCACGACGACCACGAGTGGAACCCAGGTCCGCTTCAGGAAATTTGAAATCCTGCTACCCCCAAGCCTATTTCCCAGTCATCGGCGCAAGGCGCGGCACCGTACATCAGCACAAGCGGTCAGACGGGACCCCGGTAACCCGGCGCACCCGTCGGTCGCTGCCACCTCCGCTGCCATCCAGCCAGCCAGCCAGAGTATAGACCAATACCCTGCCGGGTATACCGGCACTCCGGGGAGAATCGCCAGTCTGAAGAAGGCTGGGTGAAGGGTGGCCACAGCCGCACCTTCCTTGGTACTTCGCGGAGGGTGCTGGACTCGAACCAGACGGGGGGAATCCGTATCCGGTTAGCAACCGGACTACATCACCTGATGCTCACCCTCCATGACATGGAAGGGCAAGCGCCCTCCCTACGACGAGAGTCGCAGTGAGGAAGGTCGTGTTGAAGCAACAACTGAGTTCGGAATCGGAATACGTCGAACTGTCGGCGCCATTGGCCATAGTCGACACCGGTTGAGCCGGACTACACAGCGTCCCTGTGCTGATCGCGAGCTGCGGCGAGGCGATCGCCGAGGGCGACGTGCGCGCAGCTCTGGGCGCCCAGTAGTCGATGGCGGTAACCAGCCGGTGCCAGCCGAGATAGTCTCAACCACGGGCCGCGACGTCGGCCGAAAGCGATTTGACCAGAGAGCACCCGCCATGAGCATCGGGACCATCGGCGTCTTGCCGCCTGGCACGGACGGCTGACGTGGGGTCGCTGTGGGCCAGCCTGGCGCCCTTCGCCATTGCAGCGGCACTGATGCCAGTGGAGATGGTGATCACGCTTGCCCTGCTGGGAACGCCGGGGCGGGTTCGCACCGCTGGTGCCTCCGTCGTCGGCACAGTGGTGGTTCGGCTCTTGCAAGGTCTCGTGTTCGGGACGATCCTGCACTGGGGCCAGCGCGACACCACCGAGGGCGGCCGCAACTGGGTGGTGTCATCGATTGTTCTCGTAGTCGCGGTGGTGTTGCTGGTTACTGCCGTCCGGGAACTCCTCGGCGGCGGTGACCCTGACGATCTGCCGCCGAAATGGATGGCCGCCCTGTCCTCGATGACGCCCACGAGGGCGTTCCTGCTCGGCGCGGCGACCGCGCTGATATCGGTAAAGATGTGGGTCTTCACCCTGGCGGCCATCAGCGCGATCGGTGCTGCCGACATGGCGCGTACCGCAAACTTCGCCAACTACATCGCCTTCGTATTGCTGGGCGTCAGCACAAGTTTGGTCATCATTGCCGCAGCTGCCTTCTTCCCGCATCGATCGGCAGCATTCTTGGACGCAGTTCTGCGCTGGCTGCAGAAACGCAACCGCGTCATCATGATCGCGCTCGGGCTCGTTTTTGGGGGATGGTTCCTGTACAAGGGTCTGCACGGGTTGGGTGTCCTGTGAGCGCCCTCCTGGCTATAGCTGGTTCGTGGGCTGCCACCGGCCGCTTGTACGCTGAGGAAGAGACGATCTCAATGTGTCAGGAGCGCTCATGGGCGTAACCACCGTCCCTCGGCAATGCTCGTTGTGTGAGGCGCATTGCGGAATTCTGGTGACCGTCGATAGCGACGCTGGTCAGGACCAGGCCGCGGACCGCGTCGTGCGAATCGAGGGTAATCCGCAGGACGTTCTGTCCCGCGGCTACATCTGCCCGAAGGCAACAGCGATGGGGGGGCTGCACCACGATCCTGATCGGTTGCGCGCGCCGGTGCGGCGCGTCGGTAGCTCCTTCGAGCCGATCGGGTGGGACGAGGCGTTCCGCGAGATAGGGCAACGCTTGCGGACGGTGCGCGCCAAGCACGGACGCAGTGCGATCGGGATGTATCTGGGAAACCCTGCGGCGCATAGTTCTTCGGTAATCTACGCCGGCCTGTTGCGGGCGGCACTGTGGACGAAGAACTTCTATTCGGCGTCGTCGATCGATCAGTTCCCGCAGGAGTTCGCCGCGTGGCGGATGTTCGGATCGAATGGGCTGATGCCGATCGCCGATATCGATCGGACGGATCGGTTGGTGATCATGGGCGCCAATCCGGCGGTGTCGAACGGGTCGGTTACCACAATGCCGGATGCCAAGCGCCGCATCCGCGATGTACGTCGGCGCGGCAAGGTTGTCGTGATCGACCCGCGGCGTACCGAGACCGCGCGACTGGCTGACGAGCATGTGGCGGTAGCACCCGGGGGCGACGCCTATCTACTGCTGGCGATGCTGCAGGTACTGGTCAGTGAATGCCTGTTCGACACAACGGCTGTCCGCGGCCAGTGCGCGGGGTGGGACGAGTTGCGGGCGCTGGTGGCGGATTTCACCCCTGAGCAGGCAGCGCCGCATGCCGGTGTCGACGCGGAAACGATCCGCCGGTTGGCGCGCGAGCATGCGGCCGCAGAATCGGCGGTTCTCTATGCCCGCATCGGGGTATGCCAGCAGGTGACAGGCACTTTGGTGCATTGGCTGGTCAACACGATCAATGCAGTGACGGGGAACCTAGATCGACCCGGAGGGCAGATGTTCGCGACGCCCCCGATCGACCTGGCGAGATACGCGAAGTATCTGCCCATGTTGTACGGCAAATGGACGGATCGATCCGGCGTGTACAAGTCGTTTCGTACCGAACTTCCGGTGGGGGTGCTGGCCGACGAGATCCTTACCGGGGGAAAGGGTCAGATCCGGGCGATGATCACCTATGCGGGCAACCCGGTGCTGTCTACCCCGCAACGCGGCCGGCTTGGGGCTGCGCTGGATTCTCTGGATTTCTATGTTGCCGTTGACATGTACATCACCGAGACGACCCGGCACGCTGACATCATCCTTCCGCCGGTCTCTGCTCTGGAACGCGAAGATGTCAACTTCCTGTTCCCGATATTCAGTGTGCGCAACAACCTGCGCTGTGACACCAGGGTCTTCGAACCGCCGGCCGGCGGCCTCGACGACTGGCAGATCCTGGCGCGATTGGTGACTGAGGTGCTTCCGCTGCCGGCGCGCCGATTGGCCGGCCGAGTGGTCAACAGAATCTTCGAGCAGCTCAGCCCGGTGCGATTGGTGAGCCTCGGGGTGGCCGCCGGTCCACACGGAGTCTTGCGGCGCGGCCGCAAGGGGCTAACGGTGAGCAAAGCGCGCGCTGCGGCCGGCGGCATCGACCTGGGACCGCTGCAGGCAAGGCTTCCTTCGCTGATCGGGACCAAAGATCGCCGGGTACACCTGGCGCCGCAGGATTTCATCGCCGGTGCCGGCGCCCTGCTCGACGATGCCCGCCGCGGCAGCTCCATCACCGCACCCACCGACGGCCACGACTTGCAACTCATCGGCCGCCGCCACCTTCGCAGCAACAACTCCTGGCTGCACAATGTCGCAACGATGGTGAAAGGCCGCGATCGCTGTACCGCGCTGATGCATCCTGACGACGCCGCCAATCGGGGGCTTTCCCACGGTGAACGGGTCACGGTGACCTCCCCTACCGGATCGATCGTGGTCACGTGCGAGATCAGCGATGATATCCGCGTGGGGACCGTCGCCATTCCGCACGGCTGGGGCCACAATGAACCCGGTGTTGGCTGGCAGCTTGCGGCGTCACTGCCGGGCGCGAACGTCAACCTGTTGCACGATCCTTCGCTGACCGATCAGTTCTCCGGCACTGCGGCGGTCAACAACACCTGGGTGTCGGTGTCAGCGGTACCGGCGGAAGCCGTCATTGAGTCCACGACCGAGGGCGACCACTCAGCCATGCCGCCGATGACCCACCGATGTTGATGGGATGTTGAGGAGAAGGAAACTGGCCAGCGCCTTTACGGCGCTGGCCAGCATCTTTTCGGTGGAGCTGCCGGGAATCGAACCCGGGTCCTACGGCATTCCCTCGAGGCTTCTCCGTGCGCAGTTCGCTATGTCTCTACTCGGATCTCCCGCTCACGCGAACAAGCCGGGATGACGATCCCAGTCGCTGTGTGATGTCCCGATACATCCCGCGACCGAACGTATCGGTGAATCCCTCTAGCTGATGCCAGGGTCCGGGCCGAGGGCGCTCCCGGTCTGACAGACTCACCGTCGCTTATGCAGCGAGGGCGAAGTCGCGCTGATTGGAATCGGCGCTTAATTGGTTGCAACGACGCTTACGGTGGTCGATTGCCTGCACCGGCACGCTTCCCTTGATTCGA
>JAHZJB010000064.1 GCA_022601135.1 Actinomycetes bacterium
CGCCGTGATCGGCCACTCCATGGGCGAGGTCACCGCCGCCGTCGTCGCCGGCGCCCTGAGCCTGGCCGACGGCCTACACGTCATCGCCCAACGCTCCACCATCATGTCCCGCCTCACCGGACAAGGCGCCGTCGCGCTCATCGAACTGGACCCTGATGCGGCGAAGGCATGTGTCGCGGAGTTCCCCGGCGTCGAGATCGCCGGCTACCTCTCGCCACGCCAGACCGCGGTCGCCGGCCCGCCCGACCAGATCGACGCCGTCATCGCCGCGATCACCGCCCGGGACAGGTTCGCTCGCCGGGTCAACATGCAGGTCGCCTCCCACACCGCGCTGATCGACCCGGTGCTACCGGATCTGCGCGACGCGCTCCAGGGGCTGGCGCTCAGGGCACCGAACATCCCGTTCCTGTCCACGGTTATCGACCCCCTCGACGAGGATGGGTCCGAACCCGTCCTGGATGCCGACTACTGGGTGGCCAACGTCCGTCAGCCGGTTCACTTCAGCCGGGCCGTCACGGCTGCGGCCCGCGAAATCGGCACCTTCATCGAGGTGAGCGCCAACCCGATCCTGACTTACGCGGTCACCGACACGCTGGGAACGGGGCAGTACCGCAGCTTCGGGACCCTGGCCCGCGACGCCGACGACACGCTGACCTTCCATACGGCGCTCAATGCGACATTCACCAACCACGCGCCCGAAACTCCGCACCTGGCCGAGCCGCATATTGGGCTGCCGACCACACCCTGGCATCACACCCGCCATTGGGCGATCCCCAAGCGCACGCCGCCGTCGGGAGCCTCGGCCCCCCGGCCCGGCACCGTGCTGGGCGCCCACACCACCGTCGCCGGCTCCCGGCCGGGACATCTGTGGCAGGCGCGGCTGGCTCCGCAGGCCAAGCCCTATCCGAATTCCCACCGGTTCGCCGGGGTCGAGATCGTTCCGCTGTCGGTGCTGCTGCACACGCTGGCACTAGCCGCCACCGAGTGCGGCGCAGCCACCGGCGCGGCCGTGACGGACGCACGGTTCGACCTGCCGATCACGCTCGACCGGCCGCGCGTGGTACAGGTCTTCACCGATGGCGACGTCATCACGGTGTCATCGACTGCGGCGTCATCGACTGCGGCGTCGTCTTCGGGGACGAGCGGCACCTCCGACACCTCCTGGGTCCGGCACGTGTCGGCACGGATTTCGGAAGAACCGTCCGGCGACGGCGCCCACGCGGCGGTCACCGAGCCAGACGTGGCCGGCTACGAACTCGCGGCACTGGCGGAACTCCACAACGCCTGGGGCATCGAGGGGCAGGCCTACCCCTGGACGGTCGCGACAGACGACTCCCACGCAGCCGCGCCCGGCACCGTGCGCGCGGTTGTGGATCTGCCGGATCACTCCGCAACAGCAGCGCTCGATGCCGCGGTGAACCTGGGTCGGCTGGTCGACGCGTCCAGCCCTGGGCTCAAGGTTCCGGCCTCGGCGGGGGCTGTGTCCTTTCGGCCTGGACTCGCTGGCGCACAAGGCGTGATCGACGCACGCCTGGCGGGTCGAGAAGGGGACGACCTTCTGGTCGACATCGCGATTGCCGACACCGAGGGCACGGTGTGGGCAGATATTCGCGCGATGCGCTACGCCGCGGTGGAACCGGATACCGCGGCGCCGGCCGATCCGAGCCGGATCGCCCACGTCCTGGATTGGCGGCCGTGGACGGCAGCCGCGCCCGACAGCGACACCCCGCCCACCGAGACCGGGGCGGTCGCCGTCATCGGTGACGGGGACGCCGCTGACGCAGTGCGTGAACGGCTAATCGAGGCCGGCCGCCCAAGCGCCGAACCGGGCGATGCCCGCTACGTGATGTACGTCGCAGACCCGGGGTCCAACGACGCGGATACGGATGTCGACGTGTCCGTTCGCCTCACCACAGAGGTCTCCGCACTCGTCGCCCGTCTCGCCGAGCGCGATGTGCGTAACCCGGCAACGCTGTGGATCGTCACGCGCGGGGTGCATGAGTCGGCGTCCGTCGCGGCGGTGCGTCAGAGTTGCTTATGGGGCCTGGCCGGAGTGATCGGCGCCGAGCAGCCGCAACTGTGGGGTGGCCTGGTCGATCTGACGGGCAGCGAAGATCCCGCCGAACTGGACGACGGCGTGGCTGTGCTCGCCGCGACGCTGTCAACGCCCATCAAGTCCGTCGCGGCGCTCCGGGATCGACAGATTCTCACGTCAACGTTGGCCCAGATCACCGCCGAACCGGCACGAGCCGCGGTGCGGTGCCGCCCCGACGCTGCCTACCTGATCACCGGGGGCATGGGTGCGCTCGGCTTGCTCATGGCGGATTGGCTCGCCGACCGGGGTGCCCGACGGGTCATCCTCGCCGGCCGCTCGTCGCTGCCGCCCCGGCGAGCTTGGGGCGCGAAGAACGGCCAGCGGACCTCGGCAACCCCGGCTGTCCCGGACCTGGATGCCGACACCAGGCGAAAGATCGCCGCGATCCGTGCACTCGAGATGCGGGGGGTGTCCGTCGAGACGGTGGCACTCGACATCGGCTCAGCCGCTGCGGTGCGCGCGGTGCTCGACAAGCGCGACGCCGACGGCGCTCCACCGATTCGGGGTGTCATCCATGCTGCCGGGGTCACCGAAGCGCAGCTGCTCACCGAGATCGAGGGGCAGCGGGTGCGCGACACGTTGTGGCCGAAGGTCGCCGGCGCCCAAGCGCTGCACGAGGTCTTCCCTCCGGGCACGCTGGACTTCCTCTATCTGACCGCCTCGGCGGGTGCAGTGTTCGGCATCCCGGGTCAGGGCGCCTACGCTGCCGCCAACGCCTACCTGGATGCGCTGGCTCGAGCCCGCCACCTGCAGGGCTGCAACACCGTCAGCCTGGACTGGGTGGCCTGGCAGGGCCTCGGCTTCGCCAGGGAGGCGCAGATCGTGATCTCGGAGCTGGATCGGGTCGGGTCGCGACCGGTCGCTGCTGCCGAGGCGTTGGCGGCCTGGGAGTTCGCCAGCCGTTTCGATGTCGATCAGGTGGTGATGGCGCCGATGCTGTCGTCCGAGGACGCCACGGCGGTCACCTCCGAGAGCCATCGCCCATCGGCACCGACAGTGGCCTGGTCGTCGCTGGCTCCGGCCGAATTGCTGACCGAGCTGCAGGCCGGGTTACGCAGCATATTGGCGACCGAGCTGCGCCTGCCGGAGAGCGACGTTCACACTGATCGGCCGTTCGCCGAGATGGGGCTCAACTCCGTGATGGCGATGTCGATCCGGCGTGAGGTCGAGCGATTGGTGGGGCTGGAGTTGTCGGCCACGATGCTGTTCAACCATCCGACGATCGCGACGTTTGCGACCTACCTCGCCGACCAGTTGGTGCCCGACGTCGACGCCGGCGAATCGGCTAACGAAGCAGCCGAGGAGGCGGGCGACAGCCTGCTCGATTCGCTGTTCGACAGTGTTGAATCGAACTGACGACCAGCGACCCGCCGATTTCTGGATTCACCCGATTCGAGAGAACATGGAGATGTCGGGAGCCGATTCGAAAGGAATTCGCTGATGCCAGCTGTGACGGCATTGTCTCAGACCTCTATCCCCGAGGTGCTTGCCGACCGTGCGCGGCAGCAGCCTGACGATATCGCGTACACGTTCATCGACTACGAGATCGACCCGGCGGGGGTTCCGGAGAGTCTGACCTGGTCCGAACTGCATGAACGCGCGCAGATCGTCGCCGAAAAGCTGGCGGCGTGCGGCTCCCCGGGAGACCGGGTGGCGATCCTGGCCCCGCAATGCATGGAGTATCTCGTCGGCGTCTACGGCGCCATCGCGGGTGGATTCATCGCAGTACCGTTGTCGATGCCGCAGTTGCGTCAACACGACGAGCGGGTCACCGGCGCGATGCAGGATTCGACGCCGGTCGCGGTGCTCACCACCTCAGCCGTGGTCGACGACGTGCGAAAGTACGGTCAGGTAGACCCGAGGCAGCGAGCCCCGAAGTTCATCGAGGTCGACACCCTGGATTACGATTCCCCGCCCAAATCCAGCGCACCGGTCTCCTTGCCCAAGACGGCCTACCTGCAGTACACGTCGGGTTCGACGCGCAGACCTGCCGGCGTCGTGGTGTCCCATCGCAATGTCCTCGTCAACGTCGGTCAATTGCTGACCGACTACTACGAGGCGCACCCGGATGGACCGCCTGAAGACACCACAATCGTGTCCTGGCTGCCCTTCTATCACGACATGGGGCTCATCGTGGGGTTGTTCATTCCCCTGCTACTGGGCCGGCGAGCGGTCTTCATGAGCCCCATCGCGTTCATGCAGCGGCCGGCCCGCTGGATTCAGCAGCTGGCGTCAGCCACCGGCGCGTTCACCGCGGCACCCAACTTCGCCTTCGAGCTGGCGGTGAAGCGCACCACCGACGGGGACCTTGCGGGCATGGACTTGGGCGGTGTGTCGGTGATGATCAACGGCGCCGAGCGGGTGCACGGGTCAACGGTGCGGCGCTTCAACGACCGATTTTCCGCGTTCAACCTGCCCGATCAGGCGTTGCGTCCGTCCTACGGACTGGCGGAGGCAACGGTCTATGTGTCCTCGTCGGCCGGCGGCCGTCCGGCGACAGCGGTCTGGTTCGATTACGAGAAGCTGGCTGCCGGCCATGCCGAACCATGCGAAGACGGCGGCGGTTCGGAACACATCGGCCTTGGCACCCCCCGGTCAACCACGGTACGGGTGGTCGATCCCGAGACGTGCGGAGAGAATCCGGCGGGCAAGATCGGCGAGGTGTGGCTTCATGGCGACCACGTGGCCGGCGGCTACTGGCACAACCCGCGGCTGACCGAGCAGCTGTTCGCCGGCCAGTTGGGGGAGCCCACTGCAGGCACCCCCCGGGGGCCATGGCTGCGCACCGGCGACCTGGGTGTGATGTTCGACGATGAGCTCTACATCATCGGCCGGATGAAGGATCTGGTGATCGTCGATGGCCGCAATCACTATCCCGACGATATCGAGGCCACCGTCGCCGAGTTCACCGGCGGCCGAGTCGCGGCGATCTCGATTCCGGACGAGGCCAGCGAGAAGTTGGTGGTGATCGCCGAGCTGAAGAAGCAGCTGGAGGCTGCCGCGGTGGCATCGCTGAAGCAACAGGTGACGGCTGCGGTATCAATGACCCACAGCGTGCGGCTGGCCGACTTTGTGCTGGTCGGTCCGGGCTCACTGCCGTTGACCACCAGTGGCAAAGTGCGCCGGGCGACGTCGGTCGAGCTGTACCTCGGTGAGAAATTCACTCGTCAGGATGTCTCTCCATGACCTCAGCCCTCGACGAGGCTGCTGTTCGGAGATGGTTGGTCGACTACCTGGTCGAGAACAACGGCTGCAGTCCTGAGCACATCGACAGTGGTGCCTCGATGCACGATCTCGGTGTGGGCTCCAGGGACGCGGTGGTCCTGACGGGGGTGCTGTCGGAGTTTCTGGGCCGCGTGGTGTCTCCGGTGGACTTTTGGCAGTACCCGACGGTGGACGCGCTGGCGAGGTACCTGACCGGTGGCGAGGTCGAGCCGGTCACCGTGGCAACCGGCAGCGCCGGCCACGCGACGATGAACGAGCCGATCGCGGTGGTCGGGGTGGGCTGCCGGTTCCCGGGCGATGAGGGCAATATCGAAGGCCCAGAAGAGTATTGGGACTTCCTCACACAGGGGCGTTCGTCGATCGGTGAAATACCCGCGCAGCGGTGGACGTGGTGTGACGACGGCACCCCGGAGGGTGTCGCGGCTCTGACGGGTATCACGCGGTGGGGTTCGTTCCTGCGCGACATCGATGCTTTCGACGCCGAGTTCTTCGAGATCATGCCGCGCGAAGCGACCCGGATGGAGCCGCAGCAGCGGCTGCTGCTGGAGGTCACCCACGAAGCGCTGGAGCACGCCGGCATCCCCGCCGATTCCCTGGCCGAGACTCAGACCGGCGTGTTTGCCGGGGCGAGCACTGGCGACTACGCCCACCTCGGGGGTATGGATCTGAACCAGGTCGACGCGTGGTACAGCACTGGTGGGGCGTTGAGCATCATCGCCAACCGGGTGTCGTACTACTTCGATCTGCGCGGGCCGTCGGTCACGATCGACACGGCGTGTTCGTCGTCGTTGGTTGCGGTGCACCTGGCGTGTCAGAGCCTGCGCTCGGGCGACTCGAATCTGGCGCTGGCCGCCGGGGTGAACCTGCTGCTCTCCCCGGCCGCCACCAGGAGTTTCGACCAGCTCGAGGCGTTGTCGAAGACGGGGCAATGCCATAGCTTCGACGCCGCGGCCGATGGGTTCGTGCGCGGCGAGGGCTGCGGGGTCACCGTGCTCAAACGGCTCTGCGACGCAGAGCGCGACGGCGACCGGATCCTGGCGGTGATCCGCGGTTCGGCGGTCAACCAGGACGGGCGCTCCAACGGCCTGATGGCACCCAACCCGGCCGCCCAGATGGCGGTTCTGCGGTCCGCCTACGCCGCGGCAGGGGTAGAGCCACGCGATGTCGACTACGTCGAAACCCACGGCACCGGAACACTGCTCGGTGATCCGATCGAAGCCCGCGCACTGGGCTCCGTGCTCGGCAAGGGCCGCGCCGCCGACGCCCCCTTGTTGATCGGAGCGGTCAAGTCCAACCTGGGCCATCTGGAAGCCGCGGCCGGAATCGCCGGCTTCATCAAAGCCGTACTGGCGCTGCAGCACACCACGATCCCGGCCAACCTGGGCTACCAGAACCCCAACCCGCACATACCCTTCGACAAGTTGCGGCTGAAAGTGATTGCCGAGCATACGGATTGGGTGCCGGCAGGGCGGCCACGCCGGGCCGGGATCTCATCGTTCGGGTTCGGCGGCACCAACGCCCACGTGGTGATCGAACAAGCACCGGTGCCGGCACCCCCACCGGCCGAACAGAACGAGCCGGCGGTGACCACGCTGGTGATATCGGGCAAGACAGAAGAGCGCATCGCCGCACAGGCCGGCCGGCTCGCCGACTGGATGATCGGCCCCCAGGGCGCCCTGGCCTCGCTCTCCGAAGTGGCCCACACCCTCAACCACCACCGCTCCCAGCACCCCAAATTCGCCACCGTCGCCGCCCGCGACACAACCCAAGCCATCGCCGGCCTGCGCGCCCTGGCCAACGGCCAGACCGCACCCGGCCTCGTCGCTCCCCATACCGGTACCGGCAAGCGCGGCATCGTGTTCGTGTATTCGGGGCAGGGGTCGCAGTGGGCCGGG
Organism: Actinomycetes bacterium; assembly: GCA_022601135.1. GTDB lineage: Bacteria > Actinomycetota > Actinomycetes > Mycobacteriales > Mycobacteriaceae > Mycobacterium. Next base: position 7,216 of record JAHZJB010000064.1, read on the forward strand.
ATGGCCCGCCAGCTACTGGCCGATGAGTCCGCTTTCCTCACCGCGCTCGCCGAGATCGAACCGGTATTCCTCGAGCAGGTCGGCTTCTCGCTCTACGACATCATCGCCAACGGCCAACCCATCGACGGCGACGCCCAGGTCCAGCCGGTCCTGATGGGCCTGCAACTGGCCCTCACCGAACTGTGGCGCTCCTACGGCGTCCACCCCGACGCCGTGATCGGCCACTCCATGGGCGAGGTCACCGCCGCCGTCGTCGCCGGCGCCCTGAGCCTGGCCGACGGCCTACACGTCATCGCCCAACGCTCCACCATCATGTCCCGCCTCACCGGACAAGGCGCCGTCGCCCTCGCCAATCTCGACGCCGACGCCACCGCGGCCCTGATCACAGACCATCCCGGCGTCGAGATCGCCGGCTACCTCTCGCCACGCCAGACCGCGGTCGCCGGCCCGCCCGACCAGATCGACGCCGTCATCGCCGCGATCACCGCGCAGAATATCTTCGCTCGCCGGGTCAACATGCAGGTCGCCTCCCACACCGCGCTGATGGACGCGGTGCTACCCGATATCCGAACGGCCCTTGCCGACATCACGCCGAACGTTCCAACGCTGCCGGTGCTTTCCACCGTCACCGACACCGGATCGGCACCTGCTTTCGACGCCGACTACTGGGTGGCCAACGTCCGCCAACCCGTCCGGTTCAGCCAGGCCATCGCTGCGGCAGCCCAGGATCACGGTGTGTTCGTCGAGATCAGCCCGCACTCGACGCTGGGCCAGTCGATCAGCGATACGGTGGCCGCACTGGGCGGCGACTCGGGTCACCGCACCATCGGGACGCTGGCTCGCGACGCCGACGACACGCTGACCTTCCACGCGAATCTGAACGCCACCCACACTTCCCGCCCGCCGCACACCGGGCATCCCGCCGAACCGCACGTCGCGCTGCCGACCACACCGTGGCGCCACACCCACCACTGGGTTGATGTCCGGACGAAGAAGCGTGCCGGCAACGAACACGTCGGCGCACTCCCGGCGGGCAGCACGGTCCCCGCGGCGTGGTTCTGCGAACTGACCTGGCCGGTCCGGCAGCTACCGCCGGCTGCCGAAGTCCGGTTCAACGCTTCGCAGGCCCACTGGCTGGTCATCGCCGACACCGCCATCGCAGCAGAACTGGCTCGTCTACTCGGGGATGGCGGACCCACAGTCACCACGCTGTCGTCCCCGGACGACGAAGCGGCCCTCGCGCGGGCCCTCGACACGGCCACCCACGTGCTGTATGCACCGCCGGTGTGCGACCGCCAAGACCACCAAGACCACCAAGACCGTGGCTACCACGTCTTCGAAGCGGGCCGGGCTGTCGCGTTGGCGGCAGTCAAGGGTGCGCATTCGCCCAAGCTGTTTCTGCTGACGCGCAATGCGCAACCCGTCGCCGAGGGCGACCGGGCCAACCCGGCGCACGCCGTGCTGTGGGGCCTGGGCCGGACGCTGGCGCTAGAGCATCCCGAGATCTGGGGGGCGGTGCTCGACGTCGACGAATCGGTACCCGCGGTGGTCGCGGCCCGCTGGGTGCTGACCGAAGCCGAGGGCGCCGGCGGCGAGGACCAGATCGTGTACCGCGCAGGCACCCGCAGGGTCGCGCGCCTGATCCAGTCGCTACCACCGGCCACCCCGCTCGAGGCGGACACCCTGGATCTCGACGGTGCCCACCTGGTTATCGGCGCAACCGGCAACCTCGGTCCGCAGATCATCGAGCAACTCGCTGCCATGGGTGCGCGCACCGTCGTCGCCCTGTCCCGCAGCCCGGGTACCCGGCTCGACGAGGTCACCGCCCGGCTTTCGGCGACCGGCACCAGCGTTGTGACCGTGGCGGCCGACGCCTCCGACGAGCCGTCGCTGAGCGCGGTGTTCGACCGGTTCGGCGTCGACCTTCCGCCGCTGGCCGGAATCTACCTGGCGGCGATGGGCGGGGGGCCGGTGACGCTGACCGAGATGACCCAGGACGACGTCGTCGCCATGTTCCGCCCAAAAATCGACGCAGTAGCGCTGCTGGACAAGCTGTCGCTCGGGCATCCGGTGCAACAGTTCGTGCTGTTTTCATCGATCTCCGGAGTGCTCGGGTCGCGGTGGCTGGCCCACTACGCAGCGACCACCACCTACCTGGATACCTTCGCGTTCCGCCGCCGGGCCGCGGGTTTGCCCGCGTGCGCCATCGACTGGGGGCTGTGGAAGTCGCTGGCCGATGCCCAGACCGGATTCGAACGCCAGGCGACGATGGAATCCGGTTTGGAACCTATGGACGATGCCGTTGCGATCACCGCGTTGCGGTCGTTCGTCGGGCCCCAGGCCCCGCCTCGGGCCACCGTGGTCGCCGCTGACTGGCCTCGACTGGCCACCGCCTACCGCACCCGCGCACAGCTGCACATCCTCGATGACCTGCTGGCGGCCGAATTTGGCGATGAACCGATTGCGCTTTCGGCGAACACGAAATTCCGGGAGGAACTGCGGGAGTGTGACGCTGCGGAACGGATCGAGTTGCTGACCGATCACGTAGCCGCTCACGTTGCCGCCGCGATGGGCCTGGCCTCGGCAAACGCGCTGGATCCCACCGTCGGGTTCTTCCAGTTCGGAATGGATTCGCTGATGAGCGTCACCCTGCAGCGTTCGCTGAGTGAGAGCCTCGGAGAGGTGCTGCCCGCATCAGTGGTCTTCGATTACCCGACCCTGGAAGCCCTCACCGAGTATTTGGCTTCGATGCTTCCTGAGATAATCGGAACCGCCGGTGGTGGGCACGGGGTTGGGGACCCGGCCGGCTCGGGTGGTACAGGTGAGGTAGGCCCCTCGGTGGACACCGAGAACACCTACGACGACCTGGCCGAGGACGAACTGCTTGCGCGACTGTCGGAAAGATTGAGTTAGAGCGAGATGACCCAGCCATCGCCAGCATCGCCGGACCGCCGAGCGATCATCACCGAGGCTTTGCGCAAGATCGACGATCTGACCGCGAAACTGGATGCCGCGGAGAAGGCCGAGACCGAACCCATCGCCGTAGTGGGTATCGGCTGCCGGCTGCCCGGTGGGGTCGACGACGCAGACGAGTTCTGGCAGTTGCTCACCGATGGTGCCAGCGGAGTAATCCGGGTGCCCGCCGACAGGTGGGATGCCGACGAGTTCTATTCACCCGACCACAGCGTGCCCGGCACCATCTGCAATCGGGAGGGCGGCTTCCTGACGTCCTGGCAGCCCGACGAATTCGACGCGGAGTTCTTCACCATCGCCCCGCGCGAGGCCGCTGCAATGGACCCTCAACAGCGTTTGCTGCTCGAGGTGGCCTGGGAGGCTTTGGAGCATGCGGGAATCAACCCGCGGAGTCTGCGCGGTTCAGCGACCGGGGTGTTCGTCGGCCTGACCACCAACGACTACTACCACTCGGTGGTGGGCAGGCTGCGTCCGGAGGATATCGACCCCTACATCCCGTTCGGCAACGCTCCGAACTTCGCTGCCGGACGGCTCTCCTATTTCCTCGGCGTCCGGGGTCCAGCGGTCGTCAGCGACACCGCGTGCTCATCGTCCCTCGTGTCGATCCACCTGGCCTGCCAGAGCCTGCGCCGGCGGGAAAGTGACCACGCTCTGGCTGCCGGCGTCAACCTCATCCTGAGCCCCGATAACAACATCGCCTGCTCGCGCTGGGGAATGCTGTCTCCTGACGGGCTCTGCAAGACCTTCGACGCCGATGCCAACGGCTACATCCGCAGCGAAGGATGCGGCGTGGTGGTGCTCAAGCGCCTGACCGATGCGATGCGCGACGGCGACCGGGTGCTGGCGGTGGTCCGCGGCTCGGCGGTCAACCAGGACGGGGCAAGCAGTGGTCAGACCGTGCCGAACGGGCCGGCTCAACAGGAGCTGATGCGTAGGGCGCTGGCGACGTCGCGGCTGGCCCCGTCGGAGATCGATTACGTCGAAGCGCACGGTACCGGCACCTCGCTGGGCGACCCCATCGAACTGGATGCGCTGAGCGCGGTCTACGGCGACCGCGCCGACTCGGCGCCGCTGGTCCTGGGATCGGTGAAGACCAATCTCGGTCATCTCGAGTCGGCTGCCGGCGTCGCCGGATTCATCAAGACCGTGCTGAGCGTGCACCATGGCTTCATTCCCAAGCTGCTGCACTTCACGAAGCTGACACCCAAAGCGGGCGAGGCCGCATCCCGGTTCCACATCGCAGCGCAACCGCTGGACTGGCCGACGGTGACCCGCCCGCGCCGCGCGGCGGTGTCGTCATTCGGCGTCAGCGGAACCAACGCGCACATCGTGATCGAGCAGGCACCGGCGGCCGCGGGCGCAGAAGACGCGGCACCCCAGCCTGATCCGCCGGTGGTCACTCTGGTCGTCACGGGCAAAACCGAGCAACGTATCGCCGCACTTGCCGGCCGCCTCGCCGACTGGCTCCAGACCCCGAACGGGGCCGCGGTAAGCCTTGCCGACGTCGCGGAGACCCTGAACCACCGCCGCGCCCAGCACCCCAGGTTCGCCACCGTCGCCGCCTGCGATCACGTGCAGGCAATCGCCGGTCTGCGGGCACTGGCCGGAGGGTATCCGGCGCCCGGCGTGGTAGCCGCGCACGAGGGCGTCTGCGGAACTGGCACCGGTCCAGGAGTTGTTTTCCTCTACTCCGGCCAAGGCTCGCAATGGGCCGGGATGGGTAGGCGCCTGCTGGCCGATGAGCCAGCCTTCGCCGCGGCCGTAGACGAATTGGAACCCGACTTCGTCGAGCAGGTTGGCTTCTCCCTACGCGACGTACTGACCTCTGGCGAGAACGTCGTCGGAATCGATCGCATCCAGCCGGTACTTGTCGGGGTGCAGCTGGCGTTGACCGAACTCTGGCGCGCCCAGGGGGTCAAGCCCGACGCGGTGATCGGGCACTCGATGGGCGAGGTGACCGCCGCGGTGGTCAGCGGCGCGCTGAGCCCGGCCGACGGCCTCAAGGTGATCGCCACGCGCTCGCGTCTGATGAAGCGGCTCTCCGGGCAGGGCGCGATGGCGCTGCTCGAACTCGACGCCGCCGCAGCCGAGGAACTGATCGCAGGCCATGCGGGCCTCACCGTCGCGGTGTATGCGTCGCCCCACCAGACCGTGATCGCCGGACCGCCCGATCAGGTCGACGCCGCGATCGCCGCGGTGGACGCGGCCGACCGCCTGGCCCGCCGGGTCGACGTCGACGTGGCCTCACACCACCCGATCATTGATCCGATCTTGAGCGACCTACGCGCCGAACTGGCGGCGCTGAGGCCCCGGCAGCCGAAGATCCCCATCATCGTCACCACCGACGGGCGCCCCACTGACGGTTCCTGCGCCTTCGACGCCGAGCACTGGGTGGCCAATCTGCGCAATCCGGTGCGCTTCGCCAGGGCGGTGGCCACCGCAGGCGACCGGCACACGCTTTTTGTGGAGGTGAGCCCGCATCCCTTGCTCGGCTACGCGATCAAGGACACGCTGGCCGATAAACACCACCACAGCATCGCCACACTGCAGCGGGACGCCAACGACACGTTGACTTTCCGCACCAATCTCAATGCCACCCACACGGCGCGCCCGCCCAAGGTGCCGCGCCGAAGCGGTCCGCGGGTGGCGATCCCGACCACACCATGGCACCACGGACATCATTGGATTCAGCCGGCGTCTCGTTCGGAACCTTTGCCGCACAACGGTTCTGGGGTGGGCAAGGCTCCAGCCGACGGGTCCTACCACGAGTGGTTCTATCGGTTGAGCTGGCCGGTGCGCGAGTTGGGCCCCGCCGAAACCGACGGCTCGTGGCTGGTCCTGGCCGACGAATCCGGCGCCGACCTCGCGCAGTTGCTGGGGCCGAACTCGCGCGCGCTGCCGTCCTCGGCGCTTGCCGACGACCAGAGCGCAGCCGGACCCGATTCGCTCGCCGGCCAACTCGACGGCGCCGACTATGTCGTCTACGCCCCGCCTGCGCCGGCACGGCCCCTCGACGCTGCCGCCAGCTACCGCGCATTCGGTGAGCTCCGCCGCCTGGTGGTGGCGATGGCGGAAGCGACCGGCACAGCGGAGCGGTGCGGCAAACCCGGCCCCACGTTGTTCGTCGTCACCCGCAACGCCCAGCCGATCGCCGATGGTGACCGGGCAAACCCCGCACACGCCGTCCTGTGGGGGCAGAGCCGCACCCTGGCCCTCGAGAATCCTGAATTCTGGGGCGGTGTCATCGATGTCGACGACACGGTCCCCCCTGAGCTGCTTGCTGGGTACCTGCGCGCCGAGGCGACCGTCGCCGACGCTGACCGCGACGACCAGGCGGGATACCGCAGCGGTGTCCGCCGGGTGCCCCGCTTGGAGCCACATCCACTGCCCGCCGCCCCGCTGACCAGGCTGGAAAGCGGCACCAGCCACCTGGTGATCGGCGCGACCGGCAACGTCGGGCCGTACCTGATCCGCCAGCTCGCCGACCTGGGCGCCACGACGATCGTCGCGGTGTCCCGGCGCGGCACCGGGTTGGCCGACCTCGCGGCCGAGCTCGCCACGGCCGGTACCACATTGGTCGAGATCTCAGCCGACGCGGCCGATGAGGTGGCCATGACGGCGGTGTTCCAGCGATTCGGCGCCGACCTGCCTCCGTTGGAGGGCGTCTATCTCGCATCCCTGGCCGGCGGCGAGGCGCTACTCACCGACATGTCCGACGACGACCTGAACCCGATGTTCCGATCGAAGGTCGACGCGGCATCGGTGCTGCACAAGCTGTCGCTGACAACCCCGGTACGCCGTTTCGTGCTGTTCTCCTCGATCACCGGTCTCCTCGGCTCACGGGGAGTCGCGCACTACACGGCGGCCAACGCGTTCGCCGACGCATTCGCCTACGCGCGCCGTGCCCTCGGTCTGCCGGCGACGGTCGTGGACTGGGGTCTGTGGAAGTCGTGGGCGGATGCGCAACCCCAGATGCAGGCAGCGGGACTGGAACCCATGCCCAATGAGGTCGCGATACGGATGCTGCCGGCCGTGCTGAGCCCGGACGCCCGTGTTCACACCGTCGTGGCCGGCGCTGACTGGGGACGACTGGCCGATGCGTACCACATGCGGGCCCCGGTGAAGGTGCTCGACCGGTTGATATCCAGCACCACGCCGGCGCCGGAGGCGGGGGACTGCGGCGCGCTGCCCGCGCCCGTCTGGGGCACCCTGCTCGGCGAGGCGGTCACCAACACCACCCACAACCGGCACTGGCGCGCAGGGCTGCTACCGGAAGCGCGGCCGTATCCTGTTGCGCACCGGGTCCGTGGCGTCGAGGTTGTTCCCGTTTCGGTTCTGCTGCAGACACTTACGGCCGCCGCCGCCCAACTCGGCGGCGCGACGGTCGGCGATGTCCGTTTCGAGTATCCGATCGTGGCCGATCAGCCCAAGGCAATCCACGTCGTAGCCGACAGTTCGACCGGTGCGGACCCGGTCGCCGAAACGGTGACGGTGTGGTCGTCGTCGGGCCCCGACACCCCGGAACTACGCTGGACCAGGCACGCAAGTGCTCGGCTCGTCGCGGCTCCGGGCGCTGCCCCGCACGGCGATCAGAGCCCTGGGGGCGAAAGGTTCGATGGTGCAGCGATCGCCGCACTGCAACAGGCCTGGGGAGTGGAAGGCCAGCCGTTCCCGTGGAAGGTCACCGACTGCGCCACCACCAGCGCGGGAGTGCGCGCCGACATCGAGCTGCCGGAGTCCGCCGACTTCCCCGCGGCGGCCTTCCTCGATGCCGCCGTGCATGTCGCGCGGCTCGCCGACGCCGCCAATGACCAACTCCTGCTCCCGGCAGCCCTGGAGAGTATCGGCGTAGCCGCCGACGTTACTGCCACCCACGGCGTCGTCGAGGTGTACCGGCGCGACGGAACGGCCGACGGGCTCGTGGTCGATGTCCTCGTCACGGGGGTCGACGGGGCATCCTACGTCGACATCCGCGGGCTCACCTACACCCCGGTGGAGTCGACGCCGGCGCCGGCGGCCGACGCTGCGACCCCGATTGCAGCGGACTCCGTCGACTGGTCGTCGATGACCCACCAGGAGTCGGTCGACGAGCTCCGGGTGCGCCTGCGGTCCATCCTGGCCCGGGAATTGGGCATGCCGGCTGAGGCGGTCGACGTCGACATGCCATTCCCCGAGCTGGGCCTCGACTCGATGATGGCGATGAACCTGTTGCGTGATGCCAAGGCGCTCGTCCGCGTCGAGCTGTCCGCGACGATGTTGTGGAACCATCCGTCGATCTCGCAGCTGTCGGCGTACGTGGCCGAGCTGCTGGCGCCGATGCGGCAAGACCGGCAGAACCCGGTCGAACCCGAAGACGACGAACCCCAAGAAAGTTCCGATTCGTTCGGTGTTCTCGACGAGTTGTTCGACAGCATCGAATCCGACTCGGCCACCGCCGGTAGTGAGGGCGCACGGTAGATGAAGACCACCTTCGACAGAATCGCGAGCATGTCCGCCGAACAGCGCGACAAGCTCTCCGAACAATTCGAAAAGGCCTCCCGGGTGGCGGGAGCCGAACCGATCGCGGTGGTCGGCATCGGCTGCCGGTTCCCGGGTGGCGTGACGGGCCCAGACAGCTTCTGGAAGCTGCTCGAAAGCGGCACCGACACGGTGACCGAGGTGCCCGCGGACCGCTGGGACGCCGAGGCGTTTTACGACCCCGACGTCAGCGTGCCGGGTCGCATGCCCACCAAGTGGGGCGCCTACCTCGATGATGTGTCCGGTTTCGACGCCGACTTCTTCGGCATCACCCCGCGAGAGGCGATGTCGATGGATCCGCAGCAGCGGGTGGCCCTCGAAGTCGCCTGGGAGGCACTGGAGAACGCCGGGTACGCCCCCGACCAACTCGGCGAATCCCGCACCGCGGTGATGATGGGCGTGTACTACTCGGAGTACCAGAACGCCTCGGCGGACAACGCCGACTCCATCGACGCATACTCGGCCACCGGCAACGCACACAGCGTGACCGTCGGCCGCATCTCCTATCTGCTCGGGCTGAAGGGGCCGGCTGTCGCTGTCGACACCGCCTGCTCGTCGTCGCTGGTGTCGATCCACCTCGCCTGCCACAGCCTGCGCATGCGCGAGAGCGACCTCGCACTGGCCGGCGGCGTCAGCCTCAACCTGAGGCCGGAAACTCAACTGGCCCTTGCCAAGTGGGGCATGCTGTCGCCGCACGGCAAGTGCCACGCGTTCGACTCACGGGCGGACGGGTTCGTACGCGGAGAGGGGGCGGGCGTCGTTGTGCTCAAGCGCCTCACCGACGCAGTGCGCGACGGGGACCGCGTGCTCGGGGTGGTGCGCGGATCGGCCGTCAACCAGGACGGCCGATCCAATGGCCTGACCGCCCCGAACGCACCGTCGCAGCGTGACGTCATCACCCGTGCGCTCCGCTCGGCCGACGTCGCGGCCGGCACGGTGCACTACATCGAAACCCACGGCACCGGAACCGCTCTCGGTGACCCCATCGAGTTCGACGCACTGGCCGCGACGTACGGCAAGGGAGACGTGCCCTGCGCGCTGGGCACGGTCAAAACCAACATGGGCCACCTGGAGGCGGCCGCCGGCGTAGCCGGTTTCATCAAGACTGTGCTCACGCTGCAGCACGGCACCATCGCACCGAACCTGAACTTCGAGAAGTGGAACCCGCAGATCGACCCCAAACCGACGCGGTTGTTCGTGCCGACCGAGGCAGGCGAGTGGCCCGGGAGCGAGCACCCCCGCCGCGCGGCGGTGTCGTCATTCGGTTTCAGCGGCACCAACGCTCACGTCGTACTGGAGCAGGGCCCCGAGCCCGGCCCCGCCGGCGCACCGTCGCCGTCGGTGGTCACGCTGGTCGTGTCCGGCAAGAACACCGCACGTCTGGCCGCATCGGCGAAGTCGCTGGCCGACTGGCTCGAGGGCGGCGGCGCGGAGGTTCCGCTGGCCGATGTCGCGGCCACCGTCAACCACCACCGAAGCCGCTACGCCACGATCGCCACGGTGTGCGCACGCACACACACCGAGGCGGTCACCGGACTGCGCGCCCTGGCCGTGAGCCAGAGCGCACCCGGTGTGATCGGCGCCCACGACTCCCGCGTCGGCTCCGGCACGGTTTTCCTGTACTCCGGCCAGGGTGCGCAGTGGGCGGGGATGGGCAAAGCCCTGCTGGCCAAGGAGCCGGCGTTCGCCGCGGCCGTCGACGCGCTGGAACCGGCGTTCCTGGACAAGGTCGGTTTCTCGCTGCGCCAGACGCTGGAGTCCAGCGAGCCGCTGGTCGGTATCGACCGGATCCAGCCGGTGATCGTCGGCATGCAACTGGCGCTCACGGAACTGTGGCGTTCCTACGGCGTCGAGCCGGACGCGGTAATCGGTCACTCGATGGGGGAGGCGACCGCCGCCGTGGTGGCCGGTGCGCTGACCCCGGCCGAGGGTCTCGATGTCATCGCCACCCGCACCAGGCTGATGAAGCGGCTGTCCGGCCAAGGCGCGATGGCGCTGCTCGAACTCGATACGCAGGCCGCCGAGAAGCTGATCGCCGACCGGCCCGAGGTGACCATCGCCGTCTACGCCGCCCCGACGCAAGTTGTGATCGCGGGCCCACCCGATCAGGTCGACGAGCTCGTCGCCACCGTGGATGCCCAGGGCAAGCTGGCGCGTCGCATCGAGGTGGACGTGGCATCGCACCATCCCACCATCGATCCGGTGCTGCCCGAGCTGCGTACGGCGCTGGCCGCCCTCAGCCCGGCGCCACCGAAGATTCCATTGGTGTCCACAGTCGCCTACACCGGCGAGTCGCCGCTGTACAGCGCCGACTACTGGGCCGCCAACCTGCGCAACCCGGTGCGGTTCAGCCAGGCGGTGCACGAAGCCAGCGCCGCGCACAGCAATTTCATCGAGATCAGCCCGCACCCCCTGCTGACCCACGCGATCTCCGACACGCTGGCCGCGCAGTCGACAAGCCGCAAATACCACGTCGGGTCGACCGTCAACCGGGATCACCCCGAGACGCTGGCGTTCCACGCCCAGCTCGCGGCGGTGCGCCCGCCATCGGTCACGGTGCCCGAGGATGAGCAGGTCGGGTCGGCCAGGATTGTCTCCGCTCCATCGAACGCCTGGCAGCACGTACCGTTCTGGCAGTCGGATCGCGCGACAGGTCAACATTTCTCCGGCGCGCACCCGCTTCTCGGCCTGCACGTCGAGCTACCGGCGGGCGCCGGCCATGTCTGGCAGTCCGATGTCGGCGTCGAGCCGCACCCGTGGCTGGCCGACCACATCGTTCACGCCCTCGCGGTGCTGCCGGGTGCCGGCTTCGCCGAGATCGCCCTGGCCGCGGCGTGCCAGGCCCTCGGCCTGGCTCCGACCGAGGTTGAGGTCACGGTGGAGGTCGAGCAAATGCTGCCGCTGGATCCGCACACCAAGCTGACCACCCAGACGACCCATGACCAGGCCACCGGGGAGCTGCGGGTGGAGATCCACTCCTGCTCCGACGCGGGCAGCTGGACCCGCCACGCCGCGGGAACAGCGCGTGCTGTGCCGGCCGGCACACCGGAGAGGATGTCGCCGGCGGCCGACGGAACTCCGGTGTCGCCCGCCGACTTCTATACCGCGCTGCGCCGCACCGGGGCCCATCACGGCCACGCCTTCGCCGCGTTAACCCGCATCGTGCGCAGCACCGGGGCCGCCGACACCGAGATCGTGCTCCCCGATGAGGCCACCCCGCACCGTGGTATCGTGCTGCATCCGGTCATGCTGGACGCCGCACTTCAAGGCCTCGCGGCTGCCATGAGCGACGAGGTGCTGGGCGGCACCCACTCGGATTCGACCGACGTCACCTATCTACCCGTCGGGTTCGGCTCGATCCGGGTGTTCGGCGAGATCGGTCGGCGCGCCCGGTGCCACGCCGAGCTGGTCAGTGTCCTCGACGACAGCGGCGACGCGACGGGCCGAGTGACTCTGACCGACGATACGGGCGCGGTGCTGGCCCGAGTCGACAACGTGCACCTCAAACGCATCCAGCGCCGTACCGTGCCACTACCGTTGTCGCAGAAGATTTTCGATTCCGTTTGGGTCGAATCGCCCGCCCCCGCGAACACAGCGCCGACCGGAAGCTGGCTGGCACTGGCCGACACCACCGCGGCGCAGGCGGCGGCGCACGACTTCGCGAGCAGCTTCACGTCGCCGGAGCGACGAGTGATCATCGCAGACCTGGGCGACGAGTCGGCCGTGCGGGAGGCATTCGCCACCGCGACCGCCGATCCGGACCTGCCACCGGCCGGGGTTATCGTCTTCGTCGATCATCCCGGGTTCGACGGAACCGACGCTGCCGCCGGGCTTGCTCACGCGCGCAACGTGATCTGGGGCGTCGCAGGCGCCGTACGCGCCATCGCAGGAAGCTGGCACGGCAAGGCGCCACGGCTTTGGCTGGTCAGTCGGGGCGGCCTGGCCGTGGGCGGCAGCCCCGAGAACCCGGACAACCACGATGAGCCGGGCAACCCGGGCACGGCCAGCCTCAAGGGGCTGGTGCGAGTGCTCGCCTACGAGCACCCGGATCTACGCACCACGCTGCTGGACGTCGGCGCCGAGGCGGATAGCCAGCTTGTCGCCGGCAGGCTGTCGACCGAGCTCGCGGCCTCGGAAACGGGTTCCGCAATCGATGACATCATCGCCTGGCGGGGATCAAGGCGCTTCGTGGAGCGACTGTCGCGGGCCAAACTCCCGTCCGGCCGGGGCGAGTTGGTGGTGCGTGGCAACGGCTCTTACGTCGTTACGGGCGCCCTCGGCGGGGTCGGCATGGCCGTGGTCGGCTGGCTGGTCGACAACGGCGCCGGCCGGGTCGTGGTCAACGGCCGCAGCCAGCCCTCCGAAGAGGTCCAGGCCGCCCTCGACGACCTGTCGAGTCGGTCCGAGATCGTCACAGTCTTGGGTGATGTCGCGCAATCGGGCGTGGCCGAGCGGCTCATCGCTGCCGCGACGGAAACCGGCAAACCGTTGCGCGGGGTGATTCACTCTGCGGCCGTGCTCGAGGACGAGATCTTCGTCGGCCTCACCCGAGAAAGCCTGGACAAGATCTGGACGCCGAAAGCGGCCGGTGCGCTGCGTCTGCACGAGGCGACCATCGGTATGGACCTCGACTGGTGGGTCGGGTTCTCCTCGATCGTCTCGCTGCTCGGTTCGCCCGGACAGGCCGCGTACGCCTGCGCGAACGCGTGGCTGGACGGACTGGTCGCCTGGCGCAGGGCCGCGGGCCTGCCCGCCACCGCGATCAACTGGGGACAATGGGCAGATGTCGGCCTGGCCAGTTCGCTGCGCTTTTCGGTGTTGGACCCGATCACCCCGGCCGAGGGGGTCGATGCGCTGGGCGGTGTGCTGGCCGCGGGCTTCTCCCGAGTCGGGATCGCCCGGCTACGGCTGGACCGCGCGGCCGCTGCCTTCCCGGAAATCCACCAGATCGGCTTTTTCGCCGATTTGGTGGGGGAGCTGGAGACCGACGACGCCGACGAGGACTGGGGCGGCCCCGAGGCCCTCAAGGACATGGCTGCCGCCGAGGTCAACCGCGTCGTCGTGGCACGGCTGCGGCGCCGAATCTCGGCGATCATGGGCTACTCCGACGACGGTGCGGTGGACACCGAGCAGGCGTTGACCGAGCTGGGACTGGACTCGCTGATGGCCGTACGGATGCGCAACACCATCCGCGGCGACTTCGGGGTCGAACCACCGGTGGCATTGCTCCTGCAGGGCGCTTCGCTGGCCGACCTCGCCCTGGATCTCGTCCGCCAGCTGGGTCTGGCCGAGGAAGACACGTCGGAGCGCCCCAACGCACTGCGTGACCGGGCGCAGCAGCGGGCCGCGGCCCGCCAACGTGCCGCATCGCGGCGGAAAGTGGGACCACGATCGTGACGAGCAGTACAGGGGATTCGCTGTCCGACGACGCGTCCGGAAACGCCATCGCCGTGATCGGGATGGCCGGACGTTTCCCGGGCGCGAACTCGGTGTCGGCGTTCTGGCGCAACCTGCGCAACGGAGTGGAATCGATCGTCGACCTGTCCGAGGAGGATCTGCTGGCCGCCGGCGTCACCGCACGCGCGCTGGCCAACCGGTCCTATGTGCGCCGCGCTGCGCTGATGTCGGGCATCGAGGAGTTCGACGCGGACTTCTTCGGTTTCACCCCCCATGCGGCCCGAATGCTCGACCCACAGCACCGACTGTTCTTGCAGACGACATTCCACGCTCTCGAAGAAGCCGGCTACGACCCGGCCGGCCTCGAGGCCACCGTCGGTGTCTTCGGAACCAGTTCGTCCAGTGGCTACCTACTGCACAACCTGATGTCGAATTACGACCCGATGCTGGTCATCGGGCAGGGCGCGAGCTTCGAGATGGTGAACCTGTCGCTGCAGAACGACAAGGACCATCTGGCCACCCGGGTCGCCCATCAATTCGATTTCCGCGGTCCGGCTCTGTCCGTGGCTACCGCGTGCTCGTCGTCGCTGGTTGCCGTGCATCTGGCGTGCCAATCCATTCTCAACGGCGAATGCGATATCGCGCTGGCCGGCGGATCCTCGCTGCGGGTACCCCACCGCGTCGGGTACTGGTATGAGCAGGGCTCCATGGTGTCGCCCACCGGGCACTGCAGACCGTTCGACGTCCGCTCCGACGGCACAATCTTCGGCAGCGGTGTCGGTGTCGTCGTGTTGAAGGCGCTTCCGGACGCGATCGACGACGGCGACCACATTCACGCCGTGATCCGGGGTTCAGCGCTGAACAACGACGGTTCGACCAAGATGACCTATGCCGCACCCAACGCGATGGGGCAGGCCGAGGTCATCGCCGAGGCGCATGCGGTGGCCGGTGTCGACGCCGCGACGATCGGCTACGTCGAAAGCCACGGCACGGGCACACCACTGGGCGACCCGATCGAAATCGAGGGGCTCCGGCAGGCTTTTGATCTTGCCGAGCAAACCCGAAGCGCCCCTTGCTACATCGGGTCGGTCAAATCCAACATCGGCCACCTCGAGACTGCCGCGGGCATCGCCGGTCTCATCAAGGCCATCCTCTGTCTTGAGCACGGGGCGATCCCGGCCACCCTGCACTACACCAGCCCCAACCCCGAGTTGCATATCGACCGCGGCCCCTTCCGAGTGCGCGGTGCCGACGGGCCGTGGGAAGCTGATGGCCTCCGGCGGGCCGGCGTCAGCTCGTTCGGGGTGGGCGGCACCAACGCCCACGTCGTCCTCGAGGAGGCACCCGCCCGGTCCGGCCGACTGCAGCAGCCCCCTTCCTCACCGGGGCCGCAGGTACTGGTGCTGTCCGCGAAAACCCAAGAGGCGCTTACCCAGTCACGTGAAGCGCTGGCCGATGAGCTCTCCGCGACGTCGGACATGGAAGGCTTCCGTTTACCCGACGCGGCCTACACCCTCACCCGGCGCCGCAAAGATTCCATCCGGCTGGCCGCCGTCGTACACGATCAGCAGGACGCGGCGGCCGCCCTGCGCGCCGCCGAGATGGACAATGTGTTCGTCGGCACCGGGCTTCCGGACTGGGACACCTCAGACACCCGGGAGGGGCGGGTCGCTTTCCTGTTTCCCGGGCAGGGCGCCCAACACATCGGGATGGCGCGCGGCCTCCACGACAGCGAACCGGTGTTCGCGCGCCATTTCGACGAGTGCGCGGCCGCGTTCAGCGACGAGATGGGCTACGACCTGCGCGCGGAGATCTTCGATGGGGCCGGGCGCAACCTCGAGCACACCGACCGTGCCCAGCCCGCCCTGTTCACCGTCGAGTACGCCCTGGCCAAACTGATCCAGTCCTATGGCGTGGCACCGGCGATAATGGCCGGGCACAGCATCGGTGAATACCCGGCAGCCACCCTGGCCGGCGTGTTCGACCTCGACACCGCCATCAAGGTGGTGTCCATGCGGGCGCGCCTCATGCACGCCGCGCCGCGCGGCGCCATGGTGGCGGTCACGCTGAGCCCGGAGGCGATCGCCGAGCATCTCACCGCCGACGTCGACCTCGCCACCATCAACGATCCCGGGAGCAGCGTGGTGGCGGGCAGCGAAGAGGCCATCCGCGTCTTCCAAGCCGAGCTTGCCGCCAAAGGCATTAAAGGCGCCGTCGCCCGACGGGTCCGTACGTCGCACGCCTTCCACTCACGATTGATGGATCCGGTGGTCGCGGAGTTCACCGCGTTCCTGTCCCGCATTACCTTGCACGAGCCGCAGATCCCGTTGCTGTCCAACGTCACCGGCACCACAATGTCGGCCGCCGAGGCAACCAACCCGGCGACCTGGGCGCGCCAGATTCGGGCTACCGTCCGCTTCGCCGACGAACTCGGCATGCTGCTGGAGCATCCGGACCGCGTGCTGGTGGAAGTCGGGCCCGGCGGCACCCTGACCTCCTCGGCGGGGCGCCACCCGCGGTGGTCGGACCGGCACCGCGCCGTGCGCTTGATGCGCCACCACGCACAGAACCGCAGTGACCACGACACGTTCTTGCTGGCGCTCGGGCAGTTGTGGGCAGCGGGGGTCGATGTCGACTGGGGCCCGGCCTGGAGGCGGGGTGCCGCCGAATCGGGGGGCCCACAGCTGATCACGCTCCCGGGTTACCCGTTCCAGAAGCAGCGCCACTGGGTCGAGCACAACGCGAGCGCCGGCTGGCTCGCCAGGAGCGGTGCGCCCGAGGGTGCCGCCGTCGGCGGCGGGGCAGCACAGACGTCCACGGCAACTGCGGCCGCCGGGGGCACCTCACAGGTGGAGACAGCCCTGCTGCGCATTTGGAGGCAGTGCCTCGGCCTGTCCGACATCGACCGCAACGCCAACTTCTTCGAACTCGGCGGAGACTCGCTGATAGCCATCAGCGTCGCGATGACCGCCGGCCACGAGGGGCTCGATCTCACCCCGCAGGATCTCTACGAAAACCAATCGGTGGCCGCGCTGGCCAAGGTGCTGACCGCCCGCTACGCCGAGGGCGGCCTGGCTCGGCAATCGTTCGACGACTCCACCAATCCGCCGTTGCCGCCCAACGTGGCGTATCTGCTGGAACACGGCCTGCGCGATGTGGGCCGCTGGCGGATTCCGGTGGTCCTGCAGCTGCGCGCCGACATCGACGAGGAGGACGTCCGGGCGGTACTGACCGCCGTGACCACCGCGCACGACGCCCTGCGGGTGCATCTCGTGGCGCGCGCCGGTAATTGGGACCAGCAGATCGCCGAGGCGGGGGAGTTCACCGCACTGGTGACCAGGCAGCTCCCCACCGGTCCGGATGCCCCTGCGGCCGGCAGCCCCGACGAGCGCGAACTGGTACGGGCGATTCTCGAAGAACAGATCCGCGAACACCAGCTGCTGAATTCACCGCTGACGGCCACGTTCATCCGCAGGGCGGACGGCGGCGCCTCATACCTGGCGCTCGGTGTGCACGGGATCGCGGCCGACATGCCCAGTGATTCGGTCTCCCGCGACGTACTGCTCACCGACATATTCACCGCGTTCAACCAACGGATGTCGGGAGAGGAGGTGGTGTTGGCACCGGTCTCGACGTCGTGGCGCGAGTGGTCGCAGCGGTGCGCGGGGCTGGCCAGCCATCCGGCGGTTCTCGCCAGCCGCGACTACTGGTTCGAGGCCGCCGCGAAGTCCACCTTGAGCGTGGCGGGCCCGGAGGCCGCGCAACCGCCGGGATCCGATGACTTCGTGCGACTGTCGTCAGCGCTGTCGATCGCCGACACCGGCGAGGTCGACGACGCACGGCGCAGGTTGCGGTTACCGGTCGAGGAAATCCTGCTCGCGGCACTCGGACGCACCGTCGCAGCCACCGTCGGCGACGGCTTCGTTGCCGTGGACCTGGGGGGCCGGGGCCGCTCGGTGCTCAAGCCCGACATCGACCTGCAGCGCACCCCTGGCCTGTTCACCGCGTTCCATCCGATCGCGCTGCCCAGCGCGTCGGTCCAAACCAGCAGTGCCAAGCAGTTGCTGGATGATGTTCGGGACACGCTGAAGGCCGTGCCGCACTACGGCATCGGATACGGCCTGCTGCGCTACCTGTACGCCCCGACGGCGCGCGCACTGGGCTCCGCGCGGCCCGCCGACATCCTGTTCTCCCATGTCGGAACCATTCCCGATGCGCCGGCCGATCAACCTGCGGACGCGCCGGTTCGGTTCGACTCCGACACGGCGATGCCGATTCGCGACGCCCTGCCCGGCCTCGGCCACGCCGTGGAGCTTCGGGTGTACCGGGCCGGCGGGGTCTTGCACCTGGACTGGTGGTACGACAGTCGTCGGCTCGGCCCCACCGACGCGGAGTCCTTCGCCCAGCAGTACTCGTCTGCCCTGCTCGAGATCGTGCGGGGCGCGCTGGCCGAGGAGGATTCCGATTCGGCCACCGACGATCTGGCGTTGGTCGATTTGTCGTGATCATCGAATGCCACGGCCAGGCCGATCCGGTCGTGCTGAGTTCGGGATTAGGAGGAGCGCGTGGTCAGCTCTGACACGGCTGTGTTCGTCGCCGGAATCAAGAAGTCCTTTGGTGAGGTCACCGCGCTCCGCGACGTCAGTTTCGAGGTCGGCCGCGGCGAGGTGCTGGGCCTGCTCGGCCCCAACGGGGCCGGCAAGACCACGACGGTGAACATCCTGTCCACGCTGATCACACCCGATTCTGGCCACGCGATCATCGCCGGGCACGACGTCATGAACGACCCCGCCGGGGTGCGGCGCTCGCTGATGCTGACCGGTCAGCATGTCGCCCTCGACGACCTGCTGACCGGCCGCGAGAACCTGCTCATGTTCGGCCGCCTGCAAGGACTTAAGAAAAAGGTGGCCAAGGAGCGGGCGCAGGAGCTGCTCGAGCAGTTCGACCTCGTTGATGCCGGAGACCGCGCCGTCGGCAACTACTCAGGAGGCATGAAGCGCCGCATCGACATCGCGTGCGGATTGGTGGTCCGGCCCGAAGTGGTCTTTCTCGACGAGCCCACGACGGGACTGGATCCACGCAGCCGGCAAGCTATCTGGGAGCTGGTCACCGACTTCAAAGAGGCCGGGATCGCCACGCTGTTGACCACACAGTACCTCGAAGAGGCCGACCTGCTCAGCGACCGCATCATCGTGATCGACAAGGGCACCGTTATCGCCGAAGGGACAGCCGAGCAGCTGAAACAACGCACCGGCGGCACCTACTGCGAAATAGTTCCGAGCCGACCGGATGCCGTCCCGGCGATGGTCACGGCACTGGGATCAATGGTGCCCGACGCGGTCCGACGTGGCCTCTCGGAGACCTCGGGCCAGATCTCCATGCCGGCACCCGACGGTCCGGCGACCCTGATGGAGGCGCTGCGCCGGCTCAGCGAGGCCGATATCGAGTTGGCGGACATCGCATTACGCAGGCCCTCGCTCGACGAGGTGTTCCTCGCTCTGACCGGTGATCACAGCGGCGGGGCCGGGCAGGACCGGGCGGATAGCGTCGCGGCGGCGGACGCGCTCGCGTGATCGACCAGTCCGCTGTTCCACACGCCGCGCGGCCCGCGGTCTCCACCGTCCAACAGTGGTGGGTGCTCACGGTTCGGATGATCACCCCAACGCTGCGCAACGGGGAGTTGGCCACCCAGGTCGTCGGTTCGATCGTCTTCACCATCGGGTTCTACCTGCCCCTCAAGCAGCTGATGGGCAATGCCCAGCCGCTGAGCAGCTACGCCCAGTACCTGACCCCATTGATTGTGCTGCAGGCGATCTGGTTCGCCGCAGTGTCGGCCGCGTTCCGGTCGGCGACCGACTCCGTTCAGGGAATCAATCGCCGTTTTCGGGCCATGCCGATCACCCCGCTGACCCCGTTGGCCTCCCGGATGACCGCCAGCATGTACCGCTGCTGCATCGCGCTGGTGGTCTCGATTGTCTGCGGCCATGTGATCGGATTTCGGTTCCACAACGGGATCGTCAACGCCATCGGTTTCGTCGCGCTGGCCCTGCTGATCGGTGCGGCGCTGGCATTCCTCGGCGATCTCATCGGCATCGTCACCGAGAACCCCGAAGCGACCGCGCCCCTGATGCTGGTACCCCAGCTGACCTTGGGATTGGCCTCCGTCGGCCTGCAGCCCGTCGAAAACTTCCCGGACTGGATCCACGGCTTCGTCCGCAACCAGCCGCTGTCCCAGTGGGTCTATGGATTGCAGGCGCTGGCCGGCGACAGCACCGGCGCGGCACCTGAAGTGACCTGGTCGGTGATGGTGCCAGGGTTGGCGTGGGCGGCCGGCTTCATCGCGGTGGCGGTGTCGCTGCACGCGGTGGTGACCAGGAGACGACGGTGACGACACCACCCACCGAACTGACCGGCGGTCTCGCGGCGCCGCGAGCGTCGGGCCGCCCCAGGGGGCGGCACCGCGTGCACAAAGCGCGGGAGAATTCCCCGAGGCGCCTGATCCCGCAGACGGGGGTGCTCACCGCGCGGATCCTGCGTCGCTGGAGCCGGGATCCAGCGACGATGGTGCAGTCACTGGTGATGCCCGCCGGCTTTCTGGTGGCGCTGGACATCGTGCTCGGCGACGGCATCGAGAAAGTGACCGGTCATAGCGGACTGTACGGTCAGGTTCCGCTGGTTGCGCTGGTCGGCGGAATGACCGGGTCCATCATCGGTGCCGTCAGCATCATGCGCGAACGTGACGCCGGCTTGCTGTCGCGGTTCTGGGTGGTTCCCGTGCATCGCGGTGCGGGCCTGCTGGCCCGGCTGACGGCCGACATCGTCCGCATCGTGGTGATCACGCTGGCGGTCCTCTGCGTGGGCGTGGCCTTGGGTTTCCGTTTCGAACAGGGCGTTCCCGCGGCCATCGCCTGGGTGTTCATGCCCGCCATCTTCGGTGTCGCACTGTCGGCGGCGGTGCTCACCCTTGCGTTGTACTCATCGAGCACGATCGTGCCGCAGGCCACCGAGATCATCATTGCCATGCTGATGTTCTTCTCCATCGGCTTCGTCCCGCTCGACCAGTACCCCGAGTGGCTGCAACCGGTCGTCGAACACCAGCCCGTCAGCTATACCATCGAGGCGATGCGGGGCCTGTCCCTCGAGGGGCCGATCGCCGAACCGGTCATGGGGACGGTCGCCTGGTCGGCGGGCATCGCCGCCCTGTGCGCCGTACCGTTGCTGATCGGCTATCGCAGGGCCAGCAAACGTGGCTGATCATCGCTCGTTTTTTTCCGACGAGATCGTTTCCGACTGTGCAGGGAGTCTGACGTGATGTTTCCTTCATCGGGTATCCGGAAGCTGGCGCGCAGCGAGGAGATGTTCGCCGAAACCCACAATTTCGTCGGGCTGGCGGCGCATGCCGAGGGCCCGGTCGATCCCGACGCCCTGGCAGAGGCATTCGACGCGCTGCTGCAGGCTCATCCGGTATTGGGAGGCCACCTCGAGCAGGGCCCCGATGGCCGCTGGGAGATTGTCCTGGACGATCTGATGCATCCCGGTATCGAGGTCGTCGAACTCGACGGCGAGGCCGAGGCTCCTCCGCTGATCTTCGATCAGACCGTGTCGTTGGTGCACCTGCGCTTGACCATCCGTGACGGGAAGGCGCAGCCCACGCTGTACATCCACCACAGCCTGGCAGACGGGCATCATCAGTTCAGCCTCATCGAAGAGTTGTTCTCCACCTACACCGACCTGGTCACGACGGGCACCGCCGGGCCGATGACGGTGCATTCGGCTCCTGAGCCGCTTGAGGTGATCCTGGCCAATCGGGGGGTGGAGAAGAAGACTCGGTCCGGGCTGGAGCGTCTGCTGGCCGCGATGTTCGTCTACGATCTCCCGCCCTCGCGGCGCGCCCCTGCCGAGGTGAATCCCGTTCTACCGCAGCGTGTCCCGATGGAGTACTGCACACTGTCCGAGCGAGACACCGAAAACATCATCGGCTTCTGCCGAGCCCACAAGCTCGGGTTGAACAGCCTGCTGTCGGCGGCCGTCCTGATGGCCGAGTGGCAGCTCCGCAAAACCCCGAACATCCCGGTGCCCTACGTATACCCGGTCGACCTTCGTTATCTGCTGTCGCCGCCGGTTTCCGCCACCGAGTCCACCAATCCGGTCGGCATCGCCACCTACCTGGCCGAGATCGACGGGAATACCGACGTCGTCGCGCTCGCCCGCGACATCAACGACACGTTCAAGAAGGACATTGCCGATGGCGTGATCCAGCAGAGCTTCCTGCACTTCAGTCCCCAGTACGTGGGCAACCCGCCTGGACTGCCCGACGTCGTCATGTTCACCGACAACGGCATCGTGCCCCCGATGCGCACGCCGCCGGAGATGCGGCTGACGGCCAGTCACGGCGAGTTCTACTTCGCGGTGGGAGCCGGCATCGAAATCTACACCAGCAAGATTTTCAACGGCCAGCTGATGCTCGAGTATCACTCTCACGGACCGGAACCCGAGAAGTCCGTCGCCGCGATCGAAGCCCAGCTACGCCGCATTGCCGACGAGCAGGCAGCCGCCAGTGCCGGTTAGTGGGTCAGCTGCCGTGCGCCGGGGGGCCGAAGGCAAACCGGTGGTACTGCAACGCCTTGTTCAGCGGTGGAACCAACCGCACGGCGCGTTTTGCCGCCTGCAGGCCCGGCGAGGCCCGGCGGTACGTACTCGCGCTGAAAAACGTTGCAGCACAGAGCAATCGGAGTTCAGGCAGGTTTTCGAGTATGGCCTGCGGACTGTTGACGGCCCAATGCAGTGTCGAACCCGAAGTGCGGACGAGGGATTGGGTCTTCTGCGATTTGATCGCCAACCAGTTGAAGAAGTCGATCTGAACTTCACCGGTGCCGAAGCGGTCGATGAAACGCTGGAGCAGCGCGAGTCCTTCATCCTCGGTCAGGTACATGCTGATGCCCTCGGCGATGAGCAGCGTCGACCGATCAGCCGGAATCTGGTTCAGCCATTCCGGCTCGGTGGCCGGCGTGGCGATGAGTCCATAGTTCGGCCGGCTCGGGTAGATCTGCTCGCGCAGCGCGATCACCTGCGGGAAATCCACGTCGTACCAACGCACGTCGGCGCCAGGATTGATCCGGAAAACCCGGCAGTCCAGGCCACATCCGAGATGAACCACGGTGCACTCCGGGTGGGCCGCGATGAACTGACGCACCCAGATGTCGTACTGGGCGGTGCGCACCGTGAACAGCGGGGCCCACTTCGGCGTGATCTCGAGCTCGCGCCAATCGAAATCGAGCTTGTCGATCGCTTCCCTGGCGAACCGGTCCCCCAGAATGGGTCTGTCGAAGTCGGCGTCGAGAGCCTTCAGATACAAGGTCGACAGCATCGTCTTCGCCGGACCGCTGAGGTTGACCGACACTTTCCCGCTCACGTATGTGAGGCTAAGCGCAAGGCCCCTTCTACGGCACGCCGGGGCAAGGTTCACCAGGGAGTCACCAAGGACGAGGAGCGCGAACCATGACCAACGCCAGCGCCGACGAGCTGCGGGAACGGGCGCCGCGGGTGCTGCTGTTGTATTACAGCTACACAGGGCAGTCACGGAAAGTCCTCGAGGCCGCCGGAGAGGTGTTCCGCGAGCGCGGATACGACGTCACCGAGGCGCCGATAGAGTTCACCGACCCGCGGTACGCCGAACGATTCTCGCGATTCCCGATGCGCAAGGTTTGGCCGGATTTTCTTGGCATGCTGCCCGCTCAGACGCTGCAGCGCACCGGGGACATCCGAACCCCCGATGCGGTGCGCACCGGTGACTACGACCTGATCTGCATCGGTTCGCCGACCTGGTGGCGAACGGTGTCGATGCCGCTACGCTCCTTCCTCAAATCCCACGAGGCGCGGAACCTGTTGGACGGCAAGCGCTTCGCGGTGTTCGCCGTGTGCCGCAGGTACTGGCGGGAGAACCTCACCGGGGTACGCAAGCTTGCCGAGAAGAAAGGGGGTCGTTACGTGGACGGCATCCACTTCACCTACCCCGGCGGCCAGCTGCCGTCGATGCTGTCGCTGACCAGCTATCTGGGTTCGGGGGAGTACAAGGACCGCTACCTCGGTGTCAGACTGCCGCCGACCAACATCAACGACGAGCAGATCGAGGAATCCCGGCGATTTGCCGCTCGTATCGCCGACAAGGTCTTCGGCAAGCAACCACAGGGGAAGTAACCGCCGTGCCGTGCTCATTCGACGTGACCGCCGAGGCCGTTGCGGGAGTAGCCGAAGTGCAGAAAGCGCTCCGGGACAGGGCCTACTGGCTGGCCAGGCTGGCCAAGTACGGCGGGGATTCGATGACGTTGGAATCGCTCGAGGTCGGTGACGACGGCACCACCGTCGTGCACACCATCCAGGATCTGCGCGGGCACATGCTGCCCGGCGGGATCGGCCGGTTGCTGCCGGGCGACACGCAGATCATGCGCACCGAATCGTGGCGGTCTGCGACCGACGGTGGGCAGGTGCATGGCCACTTCACCATCAGTGCTCGCGGGGTGCCCAGTTCCGGGTCGGGCACCATGGTGCTGAAACCCACCAGAGCCGACCCCGCGCTCGGTTCCAGCCTGCGTATCCGCGGCACGATCGAGGTCAGGGTTCCGTTGGTGGGCGGCAGGATCGAGCGCTACATCACTGATCTGGTCGCCGAGGAAGTTCCGCAGATGCATCGGTTCACCGCCGAATGGATCGCCAGAGAGGCCTAGTCATGCCCGCAGCGATGCCGACCCCGATTCCGAGCGCGGCCGAGGCGCTCGCCCGCCTCGAGATGCCCCTGATCGAGGCGATGATGACGCAACGTGCGATCCGCCGGGTTCTGCCGGACCCGGTCGACGACGAGATCGTGCTGAAGTGCATTGAGCTGGCATTGCGCGCACCGACCGGTGCCAACGGCCAGAACTGGGAGTTCATCGTCGTCAAGGATCGGCGGATCAAGAAGAAACTGTCCCGCCGCTACCGGCTGGCGTGGCGAGTGTTCTACCGCACCTCGATCCGCGATATCGCGTCCTACGACGAGGAGATGGCCAAGAGCGTGCGCGCCATCCAGTGGCAGGTCGATCACTTCGCCGAGATCCCCGTCCTGGTCGTGGCGTGCCTGCGGCTGACAGCCAGGGAGGGCCGCGTTCCGTATCTGCCGATGCCGCACGCGGCGGCGTCGGCATTCTTCGGTTCGATCTATCCCAGTGTGCAGAATCTGTTGCTGGCGGCGCGGTCCATGGGCTTGGGAGCGTCGCTGATCACGTTGCCGCTGTGGAATCTGACGTCCGCCAGACGAGTGCTCGGGCTTCCGACGTCGGTGACGCCGTGCGCAGTGGTGCCGCTGGGCTGGCCGCGGGGCCGGTACGGCCCGACAACACGCAGGCCAGTGGATGAGGTAGTGCACCTCGACCAGTACGGGAACCGGGCCTGGTTCGGCCCGAAATAAGCCCCCATCAGCCGATCAGCGGCGGCGGGCGGCTGCCCGACGGAGAGCAGGCAACAGTAGCGCCCGCGGAGTGAAACGCCCGCCGATGCCGGTCAGCGTGGGTACCAGCCCGGGAACGACGACGCGCTTGCCGCGCAACATGGCCGTGATCCCCGCCTCGGCGACCACCTCGGCAGACACCTGGGCCGTTCGGCCGGGCACCTGCTCGCCGGCCACCTCCCACCATTCGGTGGGTACCGGCCCCGGGCACAACGCGGTACACGACACCCCCGTACCGCGCAATCCCTCGTGGACCGCCTCGGACAATGTCTGGACGTAGGCTTTGGTCGCCGAGTACACCGCCGCGCCCGGCAGCGGCTGGAATCCGGCGGTCGATCCGAGGTTGAGCACTGCGCCTGATCCGCGGGTGATCATCGACGGCAAGGCGGCATGGGTGAGTTCGGTCAGCACGAGGACGTTGAGAATCACCTGATCCCGCTCGCGGTCCCACGGCAGCGACTGAAATAGGCCACTGGTGCCGAATCCCGCGCTGTTGACCAGGCCGCCGAGTGGCCTGTCACGCAGCCTCTCGAGCAGTTCCCCGCGAGCCACGCTGTCGCTGAGATCAAGTGGCAAAACGTCCACGGCGACGCGGTGGGCGCGACGTAACTCGGCGGCGAGCTCGCGCAGGCGGTCACCGCGTCGCGCGACCAGCGTCAACGGGTAGCCGCGCCCGGCGAGCCCGCGGGCGATCTCAAGACCGATTCCCGAGGAAGCGCCGGTGATGACGACAGCGGCATCCGCGCTCGGCGCAGCAAGGCTCATGGGCGCCGATAGTACGAGACGGCCGTATACCCTGATCGCGATGCTCGAGGTTATCGACAAGGGCGCGCTGAGTGAATCCCATCCCGCCCCATTGTTGTTCGTTCACGGCGCCTGGCATGCCGCGTGGTGTTGGGATGAACACTTCCTGGATTTCTTCGCCTCGCGTGGCTACCGCGCCGTTGCGGTCAGCCTGCGCGGCCACGGCGGCAGCCCCTCCGACAAGAGGCTGCGTGATTTGTCGTTCGCCGATTTCGTCTCCGACATCACCACCGTCGCCGACGAGCTGGCGGTGCCCCCGGTCGCCATCGGGCATTCGATGGGCGGGGTGCTGGTACAGAGGTACTTGGAGTCCCGGACGGCACCTGCCGGTGTGCTGTTGGCCTCGATGCCGCCGCAGGGTTACCTGCGTTCCGGCCTGCGCTGGATCAGGCGCCACCCGTGGCACTTCGCGAAACTGTCGGCGACCGGGAAATCGTTGCCCTATGTGAGCACCCCGGAGCTCGCGCGGGAGCGGTTCTTCTGCGCGCACACCCCCGATTCCGTGGTCCAGCGCTGCGCCACCCGGCTGCAGGAGGAAAGTGCGCGCGCCGGCCTGGACGGCCTGGTCAAACTACCGCGCACCTCGCGGGTGGATGCGCCACTGCTGGTGCTCGGGGCCCGGGAGGACGGTGCCGTTACTCGCGCCGAAGTGCGAGCGACAGCCCGCGCGTACGGCACCACCGCGGAGTTCTTTCCACAAATGGGACACAACATGATGCTCGAGCCGGGGTGGCAGGCGGTCGCAGAACGCATCGACGCCTGGTTGGGGTTTCGTGGGCTGTGACTGCCGCGGGATGGATAGCCACAGCCCCGCTTCCCCCGGGGTCAGCAAATCTATCCGAATAGCTGCAGCGCACACCCCGGGCGCCCGCAGAATTACTCTCATCGCCGTCCGCCGTTACCGGAACTCGATGTTGCGCTGTGGGGGGCGAGGAGCGCCCGCCGCGGTGAGCGCGCGAACAGCTGCAATCTGATGCGCTGATGATCGAGACCTCAGCAGGGCGACCCGTCCGCTGCCCAACCTGCACGAACAGCGGCCTGTGCCCCGAATCTGACGCGTGCATGAGACACCGGATCACCGTCACGCAGTCGATCGTCGGCTCCTGCGCGCAACGGCGTGGCCGGCGCGAAGGAGTTTGCTGATCGGTTCCACTATTACCCAATTGTGATGTATTCTTCGTGACAGATCGACTAGCAAGGCCAGGGCTTGGGGAGCCCCTTAATTTCATTCTGCGCGGTCGCGGTTGCTCTGGATCTGAGTCGCCGATTGTCAGAAGCGCACAGTAAGGTGCTGCTCTTCAGGAAAGGGACGTTAGTGAATCGAGCGACAAAGGCCGCAATGACGGCGGCGCTGCCCTTCATGGCGCTGCCCCTCACTTTAGCCGGGCCGCTACCTACCGCGGCGGCTGCGGCGAACGCCTCGGCTGCCTCGGAGCTCATTCCGCCGGGACCGGCGACCGTACTGCACACCAGCCCGACACCCTGGTCGGTACCGCACCACCTCGGCGGCGTACTGTGCGCGGACACCTTGGCCTGCCAGGAGGTCTACTACCAGGCGATCCAATCCTACGGCCCCATCGAGCTGGGTCTGGCTGAGAACGTCCGCAGGCTGGACTTCGCCATCAACAACACGTCCGGCGACAGGGTCGCCTATGGCTTCAGCGGCGGCGCACGAGTGGTTTCGGCCTGGCTGCAGCAGCAGGCCGAGTCCGGTGCGCCAGCCGAAGACACCAACATCGTGCTGCTCGGCAACAGCGGCCGCAAGTACGGCGGCATCAACGGCTTCTTCTGGGGCAACCTCTTCAACATGCTGATGACGCCCACCGACACCGGGTACGACGTGCTCGACGTGGCCCGCGAGTACGATCCGATCGCCGACTTCCCGGACAACCCCTTCAACCTGCTCGCCCTGGCCAATGCATGGGCCGGGTTCAACAGCATTCACTTGAGCTACTCGCAGGTCGATCTCGACGCACCGGGTAACTACGTGTGGAAAGAGGGCAACACCACTTACGTCCACATCCCCACCCAGCACCTGCCGATCTTGCAGGGGCTACGCAATGTAGGGCTGGGCGCGCTCGCCGACCAGTGGGAAGCCCCGCTGCGCGAGATCATCGATCGGGGTTACGACCGCGACTACCTGGAAAACGCGACCGTCATCCCCGAGACAATCGCCGAGGAAGAGTCCATCGATTCCGTGCAGCCGGCGAGTTCCACGGCTGCGGCGGTGACCGGCGAGGCCTGCTCTGGCTACAACACCGACGGATGCGACATCCTCGCCCGCCAGAGCTACCAACCTGTGACCGCGCCAGACCTGGAGAACCCGGCGTGGCAGAACATCCTGCCGAACTTGTTCAACGCCGTCGCCGGCATCCCGCGGGCCTACCTCGACGGGCTCAACGACCTGTCCCACGCACTGGAGGTCACCGGCAGCTGGTGGGTCTACACGCCGACCAATGTGCTCGGCTACGACCCCGCCGACCCGCCGAAGATCACCTCCATCACGAACCTGACGATCCCGTTCAAAGCTCTGTCGAACCCGTTGGGCGAGCACCTGTCGTGGTGGGCGAAGGGCAACCTGCCGATGAACGCCGGCTGCACCGGCACCGCGCCACCGACCTGTCAAGACGCGAACGGAATTCTGAGCGAGATGTTCCAGGCGCCGATCTGGGACTTCATCAACGGCTACCAGTTCCCGGAACTGATCAACCCTGTCAGCGATGCTGAAGGCGCTGCCGGCGAAGAAATCCCGGGCGAAGAAGGTGCCGCGGTGCCCTGGTCGGAGGAAGCAGTCCAACTCAATCCGATGGATCCGGTGTACAGCGTCATCAACTATCTGTTGGCGCCGCCCGAGCAGAACATCCCGGAGCCCATCACTTTCGACGAGGTCGTCCAGGCGCTTGCCCGGTTCGGTGCTGCCGCGTGGCTGAACTTCAACCCCTTCGTCCCGGGGAGCTTCCTGTGGAAGGGCGCCCCGTATACGTTGGTCACCCCACTGCTCAAGCCGTTCGTGGGTATCCTGTGCCCGCAGTGCGACCCGGAGCATCCGGAGGATCCGACGCCGTTCGAGGACGACGGTCTTCCACCCAGCAGCCAACCCACGGACCCGACGGTGACCACTCTCGTGGCGTCGGCCACCGAGGCGGTTGACGGGGGGAACTCCGCGAAAGCCACCCTCGTCGAGGCGACCGCGGCGGAGCCCGCGCCGGCGGAGCCCGCGCCGGCGGAGCAGGCACCCGCCGAGGAAGCCGCCGCGGACGAGACCGTGCTCGACGAGAACGCTGTCGAGGAGACGGTTGAGCAAGACACGGATTCGGCACCTGCGGTGGACCTTGAGACGACCGACGGCCACGACGAGGGCGTTCTCGATGATGAGCTCGGTGCGGACGACACCCTCACCGAGGCGCAGATCGACGACGACGAGGCCGCCGAAGACCTCGCCGAGCAGGAGATGGTCGCCGAATCCCAGGACGAGTCGGAGGACGCCGACCAGAGTGCGGCGATCGGGAACACCGACGCCGACAGCGCCACGGAGGAATCCACCTCACCGGACCCGGCCGGCGAGTCCGAGACCGACAGCGCTACGAGCACCACGGACGCCAGCAGCGGCGGCGATGACTAGGAATCGCCGTAGTATCGCCCCGTGAACATGGAGCAGTTAGACGCCGTCATCGTCGGCGCCGGGTTCGGCGGAATGGGTTCCGCCATTCAGTTCAACCGCCTCGGCTATCAGAAGATCGCGATCGTCGACCGCGAGGACGACCTCGGGGGCACCTGGCACGTCAACCGCTATCCCGGGTTGACCGTCGACGTACCGTCTACTACCTACTCCTACTGGTTCGAGCCCAACCCGTACTGGTCGCGCCTCTATGCGCCGGGGAACGAGCTCAAGACCTACGCCGAGCACGTCGCCGACAAGTACGACCTACGCCGTTTCATGCGGTTCAATACAACGGTCGAAGGTGCGCGTTGGGATGAGGACGCACAACTCTGGCTGGTGTCGCTGGCTGGTGGGGAGACCCTTCGCTCGCAGTTCCTGATCCTTGCCACCGGTTATCTGTGCCAGCCGAAGAAGCCCGAGATTCCGGGCATCGACGACTTCGCGGGCAACGTGCTACACGCCCAGGAATGGGACGACAACTACTCGCTACAGGGAAAGCGGGCGGCGATCATCGGCACCGGCTCCACCGGCGTGCAGCTGATTCCCAAGCTGGCCGAGGACGTCTCCGAGCTCACGGTGTACCAGCGCACCCCGATCTGGGTGATGCCCAAGTTCGACCTCCCGTTCGGACCCGCTGCCCAGCGGTTGTTTGCGAGGTTCCCTGCGACCCAACGACTCTTGCGGATGTCCAGCGACCTTTTCATGGACGTCATGGTGACGCTCGCGATGTGGAAATTCCGCCAGTTCAGGCCGGTCAACAGCGCGGCGGCACGCATCGGCGCCCTGCACAGATTCCTGGCGATCCGGGACAAGGGGCTGCGCCGCAGGCTCACACCGAACTACGACTTCGGCTGTAAGCGTCCGACGCTGTCCAACAATTACTACCGCACCTTCAACAAGGCGCACGTGCACCTGGAAACGGCTGGCATCGAGCGGATCGAGTCGGACGCAATTGTCGCCAAGGACGGCACCAGGCAGATCATCGACACGCTCGTCCTGGCTACCGGATTCGACGTGTGGGAGTCCAACCTGCCAGCCATCGAGGTGATCGGCCGGGAGGGGCGGGACCTCGGTAAGTGGTGGCGGGAGAACAAGTTCCAGGCATACGAAGGCATGACAGTCCCGATGTTTCCGAACCTGCTGACCCAGGCCAGCCCGTATGCATGGGTCGGAATGTCGTGGTTCGACACCGTCGAGTACCAAATGCGCCACATGAACCGCTTGCTCGGCGAACTGCAGCGCCAAGGCGCACGCACCTTCGAGATCACCGAGTCGGCCAACGCCCGGTTCCTGGATCGGATGCTGACGCTACTCGACGACTCGGTGTTCCGACTGGGTGACTGCGCCAACTCGCGTTCGTACTGGTTCAACAGTTCCGGAGAAGCCCCGCTGTTCCGGCCCACGTCGGTGCGTCAGGCGGTCAAGGAGCAGGACAGGTTCCCGCTGGCGGACTACGACATAGCCTGATCGGACAGCGCGACAGCAGTTCCGACGCCGAACAATTCCACCGCGCACAAGCATGAAGGACTGACAACATGGCCACGGCCACCACCGATCCGGTGCGGCTCCCACCGGGCCCTCGGGCACCGAAGCTCATCCAGGGTGTCGCCGTCTTGACCGCGCGCTACGGTGCGATCGCCGCGTTGGGTCGGCGGTATGGATCCACCTTCACCCTCAACCTCCCGGTGTTCGGCGAAACCGTGGTGATCAGCGATCCTGTCCTGGTCAAGGACCTGTTCAGCACCAGCCGCGAGCTGATCGGCAGGCCCAAGAACAACCTTGGCGGCAACGTGCTCGGCCCTGGATCGATATTCAACCTCGATGGCGATGCGCTGCTGGCACGCCGCAAACTTCTGCTGCCACCGTTCAGCGGCAAGAGCATGCGTAGCTACGCCGATATCACCGAGCAAGAAGTGCTGCGCGAAATGCGAACCTGGCCAGAGGGCGTCGAGTTCAAGACGCTGGAACCGATGATGCGCATCACGCTGAACACCATCCTGCGCGCTGTGTTCGGCGCGGAGGGCGACGAGCTCGATGAGTTGCGCTCGCTGATGCCCGCGGCAGTCGAGTTCGGCTCCAAGATCGCGCTCATGCCCTCGGTGGTACGCCGCGACTTCGGACCGTGGAGCCCGGGCGGGAAGTTCGGCGCCTACCGGCGTCGGATGGACGAGCTGCTCAACTCGCTGATGTCCGCTGCCCGTTCGGACCCCAACTTCACCGAACGCGGCGATGTCTTGTCGCTGCTCCTGCAGGCCCGCTACGACGACGGCGAACCCCTCCCGGACGCGTACATTGTCGACGAACTGTTGACGATGCTGGTGGCCGGTCACGAGACGACCTCAACTCAGCTGGCCTGGACGATCGAACGAATCCGCCGTCATCCGGAACTCTTGACTCGCCTGACCGAAGAGGTCGACGCGGGAGGTTCGGAACTGCTGCTGGCCACGATTGCAGAGTCACAGCGCACCCGACCCGTGCTGACGGCCGCGCTGCGCCGAACAAAGACCCGACTCAAGTTGGGGGAGTGGGTCATTCCAGAAGGTGACACGATCATGGCCAGCACCCAACTGGCGATGGCTGCGGAGTCGAGCTTCCCGGACGCAGAGACGTTCAATCCCGATCGTTTCGTCGGCAACCCCCCCAACCCATTCGCCTGGATTCCGTTCGGCGGCGGCATGATGCGCTGTATCGGCGCCTCGTTCGCGACGATGGAGATGGAAGTCACACTGAGGACGATGCTCCGCGAGTTCCGGCTGGAGCCGACGAGCGAGCCCGATGAGAAGCCACACAGCCGCGGCGTCACCGTTACCCCCGCCCGGGGCGGCAGGGCGGTGGTGCACCGCAGAGATCACGGCAGGCCGAGTGATGCCGATTCGGTGTCGGTGGCCGAGAACGGCGGCTAAAACCGGTACTGCAACACTCTGGCCTTGCGGGCGATGGATGGCACGCGGCGGGATAGCCGGCTCGCCAACCGTAGCCCGGCAGGAAACAGTTGGGATTCGGGCTGTTGCAGCACGCTGGCCTCCTCGATGAGAGCCAGGCCGCTGTGCCAGCCCTCCGGGTGCCGGGCATCCTTGAAACCCGGGAATCGCCATTGACTGTGCGGTGAGTTGGTCTTGCGCGAGGTGGCCAGTCTGCCAACCAGCTGATTCGCTTTGCTGACCGAGCCATAGTCGTTGAACGCGATCACACCCGAGCCGAAATGTCCGGTGATGTCGCGCACGATCGCGACGACCTCCTCCTCACTCAGAAAGGCGACCAGCCCGTCCGCGAACACCATTGTCGGGCGACCTGGGGGAATCGAGTCGGCCCATCCCGGCTCGAGCAGCGACGCCGCCACTGTCTGGTCGGCGGTGCCAGCCGGCAACAGAGCCTCGCGCATCGCGATGACCCTGGGCAAGTCGACGCTGTACCAGGCCACAGTTGGCGGGGGATCGACGCGAAGGACGGCTGAGTTCAGGCCCGCGCCGATGTCGACGATCACGGCTGCGGGGTTTTCGACGAGGAACCGACGGATCCGGTGGTCGAGCATTCTCGCCCGCAACGCCACCAGCGCTACCACGCTGGGCGTGGCGGCAAGCCGAGAAAAGTCGAAGTCGATCCTGTTGACCGTGTTATCGGCCTGCGGATCACCCAGGATCGGGCGCGCCGCCCGGCTGTCGAGCGCGCGGCAGTACTCGGTGAGCAGCGCGGTCTGTTCTATGGGTCCAAGGGCGCCGGCGTCCATACCGCCAGCCAAGCACACCAAGCCCACGGCGACACACCGGGGTTGCCGCGATCACGAGTCGCGCCAGCCAAAAGCGTTGCCCAGCTTGGCTACTCGCCGTTGTCGGCCGAATCCCCACTGTCCGAAGACCCCGCACCGCCCGAGTCCGTGTCATTGCCCGCGGACGCAGAATCCGCGCTCGACGAGCTTGCCGGCGAATCGCCGTCTTCCGATACGGCCGCAGCAGCCGCGCCGTCCTGATCCTCGGCTACCTCAGACTCGAGCGCGTCATCTTCGAAGTCATCAGGTTCCGTGCCGTCGGCTGCTAGGTCACCGGACTCCGCACCTTCGCCTTCGGAGCCACCCGACTCGGTGCCATCGCCGTCGGAGCCCGCCTGTGTGCCGCCGGCTTCGAGTTCAGCGTCGACCTCCGCGCCCTCGGCCGCCGACCCGGACCCGTCCTGAGAAACTGCACCGTCCTGCACCGAGGCCTGGTGAGAAGTCTCGTCGGCAGCCGGCGCGCCGTCAGCCATGGCCAGGGCAGCCGTTGGCGGCTGTTCCGCCCCCGCCAACGGCTCTTCAGGCTCAGACTCGGGCTCAGCCGGTGGCCACCCGGGCTCGGCCGGCAGATAGCTGCGGTCGTAGGCCTTCTCGATTTGCGGCCTCAGGAAAGTGTCGAGTGAGTCGGCGAACCCGGCCAGCCCCAGCGAGTACAGGAAGCCGAGCATCGGCAGGCGCTCGGTCGGCACAAAGACGTAAGTGGTGTTCCCCTCCTTCCACACATAATTGGCCGGATCGTAGATGTCGACATCCTCGTAGTCCACGTGAATCGAGGAGAATCCAGCGTAGGCGTTGATCATGGCCAGCAGATTAAGGGGATTGTCCGGAGTGTCGGAGGACAGATCATATTGCCGTGACACGTCCAGCACGTTGTACTCGGCATCGGGCGTCATCTCTCCCAATTTCACCCGCGAACCGCCGTACTTTCGGCCGGGATTCCCGATCAGGATGAAGCTCAACGCACTCGGCGACAGAGCGTCTTCGGTTCCGGCATATTGGTCAAGCCAGTCTTTGGCTACCCGCGCGCCCTGACTGTAGCCGTAGACGATCTGCTGCTCGGATGCATAAGTGCGCAGTGCCCCGTCGAGTGCGACCACACCGGCCGGTCGGTTCAAATACGGATAGGGCACGGCCGTACAGACACGGGGCGCCGCGCACACCACGCCCCTCAAGTCGTCGGCGTTGCCGCCCGCAGTCAATGTGTCCACGGTCAGTACCCGGGCGGCACCGGGCGGTAACGCGTCGAACACAGGGACGTCAGCCGCCGCCGTACCGACAGCCGGTAAGACAAGAAGCGGCACGGAGACGACGGCCGCGGCGAGGCACTTTGCGCGCTGGCCACCTTTTCGGGCATTGCCTGCCTCGACCTCGTTGCCTATGCTCATGTGCCGCCGCTCCCGTCTCGGAAGGTTTGCTGACTGAAAGTCAGATTACTACCGAGTCGGGCAGAAAATCTGCCGTTATTGCAGCCGACCCGCCACGAAGTTCGCCGCTTCTTCGACCATCCCGTTTTCGATGTAGGCGAAGTGCGCCGGCAGGTTGAAGCCGGTCGAGCAAAACGGATCCCCTGCCCCGCAAAGGTCGATCGTCCTCGACCCATAGGTGGAGCTCATCTGGGGCAGGGGACCGCCGCCGCGAATGTCGCGGAGCGGATTCCCGAAGACGGCGACCGCCGCGACGTGGTCAGCTACCTGAGACGGCAGCGGGGTAGGGGTGAAGCGACCCAGCGGCCGCGGGTCCACGGTGATGAGATCGATCACCCCCGCACCCTGGGAATTGCCACCGAGCACCAGTTTGGTGTCCGGACAATTGTCAGCCATCCACTGCACTCGTGCAGCGGCATCGCTGGCACCCTGCGGCGCGGAGGCATCGAAGTTGAAGCCGGCCGGATAGTTGACGCCATACGCGCCCACAGATCGGTCACCGACCTTGGCGCGCAAGGAGTCGACGAACGCCTCTCCGAGCCAGCCGAGCCCGGGTGGGGCACCGGTCCCACGCGCGAAGATCACCTCGATGTCAGGGCAGGGGTCAGCCGCGGCCAGCGGCATCGCGATAGCAGCCTGCGCCATCGCCGCCGGTAGCGCGATCGTGGCACCCAGCAGTCCGAGAACTCGCCTCACCAGCATGTACCCATGCTGACACATCGCTGCGGGTAGACCGCCGAGACCACACCTGAACTGCAGGTTCAGCTGATCCGGTAATCGCTCAGCGGGAACGTATCGTTCTCTCGGTTGGTCTGGTTGGTCGACGCGGGCCGCACCAGCGTCTCCCCGCTGGGGCTGAAGTAGTAGGACCGCGCGCGGCTGCAATCGCCCGTTCCGAAGACCGTCTTGCCGAGGAGACCCGACATGCGTTCGCGGAACTTGGCATTGGCGTCATCGGTTACCTCGAACGTGGTCGCATCGCGACGCTGCACTTCGCTGAACAACCGGTCCATGTGCCGCATCTGATACTCAACGGTGTTGAAGAACGACAGCCCACTGGAGGCGTAAGGTCCGGCCAGGCTGAGGAAGTTCGGAAACGCCGGAATCGACACACCTTGATAGGCTTGAAAACCGTTGTCGCGCCACCACTTTCCAAGGTTGCAGGCATCGCGGCCGATGATCTCGATCGCGGGGATATTCGCCTCCCAGAGGTCAAAACCTGTAGCCAGAACCAGCGTGTCGATTTCCGACTTCGTCCCGTCACACGCGACGATTCCGTCCGCCTCGATCCGCGCGATGCCCGCAGATTGCAGATGCACGTTCGGCCTGCTGAACATCCGGTAATACGAATTCGAGTACGTCGGCCGCTTACAACCGAAGTCATAGTCGGGCGTCAGCTTGGCGCGTAGTTCTTTGTCGCGGATCGACACAAAGCGCAGAGCCTGCGACAGATAGGACGCGCCCACATTGAGGTGTCTGAAGTACTTGAAGTTCAGCACCGACAGAATCATCATCGCTTCGAGGTTGATGTCGGTGGTGAAGCGGAACGCACGCTGCACCAGGGGCATCCGGGCAAACAGTCGACGCAGCCATACCGGAATCGCGAAATCGAGCTTGGGTACGACGTGAATGGGCGTGCGCTGGTAGACGATGAGGTCCGCGGCCGTCTTGGCCAGCTGCGGAATCAGCTGCACCGCTGTTGCGCCGGTGCCGATCAGCCCGATCCTCTTGCCCCGGGGTGAGTAGCTGTCATCCCAGTCGGTGCTGTGGATGACGCGGCCCGAAAAATCGCCGATGCCGGGGATGTCAGGTGTATGGGGCTGCGAGAGGTAGCCGGTGGCGGCGATGAGGAATCTGGCGGACACCGTTTCGCCGTCCGAGAGCGCCACTTGCCAGGCCTGCGAGTCTTCATCCCAGCGAGCGCCGTCGACCGGGCTGTTGAACCTCATGTGTCGCCGAACGTCGTACTTGTCGGCGACATGGTCGGCGTAGACCTTCAGCTCAGCGCCCGGCGCGTACAGCCGCGACCAGTAGGGGTTGGGTTCAAACCAGTACGAGTAGGTAGGCGACGGGATGTCCACGGCCAACCCCGGGTAGTGGTTGACGTGCCATGTCCCGCCCAAGTCATCTTCACGGTCCAGGATCAGAATGTTCTGGTAACCCAGCCGTTTGAGCTGGATCACAGCCCCCATTCCGCCGAACCCGGCGCCCACGACGATCACGTCGAATTGCGGCTTGCTCATGGCACTCACGCTACCTCACAGCAAATCGAACATCGGTGCCCGTCGCGCTACCCGGCCGGCCCTGGCCCCGGCGATGTCCCGACGCCACGAAGCCCCGGAGCGGGGCGCCGGGGCTTCGCGGTGTGCGTCGTTGGGCGATCGACCGTGGACTACTCCGAGTCGGACGAGTCAGCCGACCCGGAATCGCTCGACGGCGCATCGTCGGCAGCCCCCACGTCGGCTGCGTCGGTGTCATCAGCAGCCTCGGCTTCCGCAGCCTCCGCCTCGGCGGCCTCGGCCTCCGCAGCCTCGGCCTCCGCAGCCTCAGCCTCCGCGGCCTCCGCCTCCAAAGCTTCCGCTTCCGCGGCCTCAGCCTCAGCCGCCGCAGCCTCCGCCTCCACAGCCTCAGCCTCCACAGCCTCAGCCTCCACGGCCTCGGCCTCCGCGGCCTCGGTGGCCTCTGCGGTCTCCGTGGTCTCAGCCTCAGCAAACTCGGCGTCGTCCTCGTTCACCGACGCTGTCTCGTTGGCCGTGTCGTTCGCTGTGTCGTTGCCCGCCTCGGCGTCGTCCTCGTCTGTGCCGTTGCTCTCATCCACTGGTGCAGACTCAACGGGTTCGGCCGCCGGGGCCGCGACCTTCGTCTCGGCGGCTGGGGAGTCATCGACGTCTTCGGCGACGGCGGGCGCCGCTAGCGCTGCAGCTTGCACCGCGCTGGGCTTGTTGTCGTAGCGGCTATATCCCCTTTCGACCGCTCTCCTGAGCGATGCTTCCGACGACTTGAGGAAGGGGAACAACTTCACCAGCGGAAGTTCCTCGGCGGGTACCAGGTAGGTGGTGGTTGTGCCGCCCTTGCTGTTCACATCCACTTCGATGTTCGTGACGGGTACCTCGGAGAGGTCGGCGAACATCACCGGAAGATGTCCGACGATCGCACCGGCGATCGAGTTGATAACCGCGGTGAAGTGCCACCAGCGATCCGGGAAATCGTGCGTCCCGTCGAACTCGGCAACAACCACGGAGACGTCGTACTTCACCTCCGGCGCCGGCTGGTAGGTGTAGTCGTATTGGGAGTTGTACTTCGCCTTGTCGATCACATCTTGGCGGCTCGAGTCGGCCACCACGACGAAAGTGACTTGGTCTTTACCGGGCGCGTTGGCATCATTGACCAGATCCCGGAGAACCTCGTTGACCACCAGCGAGCCTGCGGACAGGCCGACCACGGTCACCTGCTCACCCGGCCCGGAGAGCCTGCTGAGCGCCGCGTCCAGCTCGGCGTCGAGATTGTCGACGCCGACAGCGATCGACTCGCCCAGGCTCAGGCCATTCGAAGGCTTGTGCTCTGCCGGCCAGTTGACACTGACCCACTGCTGCCCCTGCAGCGCGCCGCCGAGCAGCTGCGACATCACCACGTCGTGCAGCGTGGAGGTCTCCAATCCGCCCACGACGAGCGCGGAGCTGCTGGCCCATGCCCCGTTCGCGGTGCTGACGGTCAAGGCGGTAGAGGCGAGGAGGGCGCCACAGGCAACCCCTGCTTTTCGAATCGCTGTGCGCATGAGAACTCCAAGATCGACGCAGACAAATTGGCCGTGATCGGCGTGAGATAAATCATATGACGTCGCAGAAGCGAAAGATAGCAAATCATCGACTGTTCATTGGCTGGCGATTTTGGCAAAGGCTCAAATACTTGCTGAAAATCAACCCCGAGGGCAAAAACGTGACCTCGCAGACCTCTGCCAGTGGTGCAGCCAGGCCTATGGCGCCACCGATTGATCACTCAATTGTGTGCTGCTAAAGACTATATTTAAGCGCGTGTAACGACTGTGCTTACGTCGAATCACTACTAATGACAAATATGTAATTAAATGCCGAAATAGGCGTTTGCCAGAAGGCACATTCGTTGCTGTAGTACACCACGCAAAAAATAATTTGTGATCTGGGCCACACAACTCAGCACATATTTTCGCCGAGCAAATCGACCGCCGCACAAACCGATATGCCCCTCGCCTCCGTCTCCCGATGGTGGCCGGCGTGACCGCCCCAGAACCGATGGGATGCGCGCTGGGCAAAGCGCCGCCAGGCCCGGTCCGGTTAGCTGATCACACGCACGTACCCGGGGACATTACGAATCCGAAGCCGGAGGGCCGGAGGGCCGGAGGGGAACAGTCACTCGGAGGCTATTCTGCGCGGGTGGCACCCAAAGGCACGTCTGATCTGTCCGGCAAGGTCGCCTTCATCACCGGGGGAGCGTCCGGTATCGGCGCCGCGTTGACGACGACACTGGTTGACTCCGGCGCGGAGGTCTGGATCGCCGACCGCCAGGTCGCGGCAGCCGAGCGGCTCGCCGCGCAACTCCAGTACGCCGGCGCCGCCGCGCATGCCGTCGAATTGGATGTCCGCGACCATTCGGCGTTCGAGCGGGCCGTCGCCCACACCGTGGAGGTATCCGGACGGATCGACTATCTGTTCAACAACGCCGGAATCGGCATCGGCGGCGAGGTGGCCTCCCTCACCGTCGAAGACTGGAACGACATCATCGACGTGAATCTGCGGGGGGTGATCCACGGCGTCCTGGCCGCGTACCCCGCGATGATCAGGCAGGGCAGCGGCCACATCGTCAACACCGCGTCGATGGCCGGGCTGGTCAGCACCTCGGCGCAGGCCGGCTACTCGGCAACCAAGCACGCGGTTGTCGCCCTGTCCAAAACCATGCGGGTAGAGGCGGCCGCGCACGGCGTACGGGTGTCGGTGCTGTGCCCGGGGGTGGTTCGCACCCCGATCCTGGTCGGCGGCGAGTACGGCCGCAACCGCGACGTCAATCGGGAGGATCTGCTCGCGCTGAGTGAGGCGTTGCGTCCGATGGAACCCGCTCCCTTCGCCAAGCTGGCGCTGCGGCAGGTAATGCGGAACAAGGCGATCATCGTGGTCCCCAGGCGCTGGAAAGCACTGTGGTATCTGGAACGTATTTCGCCCGCCCTGTCGATGCGTCTGGCCGGTGAGTCACTGCGACGTACCCGCCAGGTGCAGTCAGGAGTACCGCCGCGCTAAACGCCGAGCCTTGCGGGGGCTCAACGCGGCGAGTCGCATATCGCCCCCGTAATGGCTGAGTACCCGCCGGTCCATCACGCGGCGCCACAATGGCGGGACCAGCGCCAACATCATCATCGTGGCGTAGCCGGCGGGCAACTGCGGAGCCTCGTCGGCGTGGCGCAGCGCTTGGTACCGCCGCTGCGGGTTCGCGTGGTGGTCCGCGTGGCGCTGCAGATGGAACAGGAACACGTTGGAGATCACCGAGTTGCTGTTCCAAC
This sequence comes from Actinomycetes bacterium, assembly GCA_022601135.1. Classification (GTDB taxonomy): domain Bacteria; phylum Actinomycetota; class Actinomycetes; order Mycobacteriales; family Mycobacteriaceae; genus Mycobacterium. The sequence goes on from JAHZJB010000064.1 coordinate 47,767, forward strand.
TATGCGCCGGAAGCACCTGCTCATAGCCTCCATCAGACCGCCGTTGGCGACGTAGCCCGTAATGCTCGAGGTAGTTGATGGTCTCCAGCATGAAGATCCCGATGACCGCTTGGCCGAGCAGCCAGGGCAGCACCTCCACACCAAAGCCCGCCACCAGGGCCGCGAACAGCACGATGGTGATGAGCCATCCGTTGAGCACGTCGTTGCGCAGCGTCCACACGGGCTTGTCGAGGCGCGCCAGCCGGCGGCGTTCGATCCGCCACGCCGACCGCAAGCTGCCGAAGATGGACCGGTAGTGAAAGAAATAGAGGTTCTCGCCCAACCGGGAACTGGCCGGGTCCTCCGGGGTGGCGACGCGGACGTGATGTCCGCGATTGTGTTCGACGAAGAATTGCCCGTAGCCGGTCTGTGCGAGCGCCACCTTGCTGAGCCAGCGCTCCGACTGCGCCCGCTGGTGACCCATCTCGTGGGCGGCGTTGATCGCGACGCCGCCCACGCCGCCGACGGTCAGCATCAGGCCCAACTTGTCGATGTCACTCAGCGTGACCCCACCGCCACCACTCCACAACCAGCAGGCAAGCACCAACGCCAGGTACTGCGCGGGCAGGTAGAGATAGGTCGCCCACCGGTAGTAGCGGTCCTGCTCCAGCCAGGCCAGCGCGCTGTCGGGCGGGTTCTCTGAGTCCAGGCCGACCACATAATCCAGCACCGGGATGACGACGAGCATCAGCAGGGGCCCGGACCACCACAGGATGCCCCAGCCGGTCAGCGCGACGGCAGCCCACGACACCGGGACAAGGGTGGGCACGACCAGACCTGCCAGCCACAGGTAGCGCTTGCGATCTCGCCAACCGCGAACGGACGGGTGATGCTGGGCCGCACCTGTCGTTGCCGGAGGCTGCTCGCGCACGGTAGCTGCTTGCACCCCCTCGGAAGCGAACGGCGCTCCCAGTTTGCAGTTCGATAAGTCACAGTTCAATCAACGGAACCGTCACGCCCTTATACCATTGCCGCGGCGGAGCGGCAATGGCCTCAGGACAGCAGCGTCGCGATCGCCGAGGTCAATTCCGGCGATGCCGAGCTCGCCAGGTTTCGATAGCTACCGCCGGTGATCTGCGCTACCGACTCCCAGGTAGCCCGATCGGAATCTTCGCCGAAGTCGATGACATTGACCGCCACCGGACGGGCCGGGTCGAATGCACCCCGAATGTACTCCTGGAGACCGTCGGCGCCCAGCGACCGATCAGTGTGCGGTCCCGCGGTGATGACCAAGACAGAGTTTTTCTGGCCTTCGCGGTAGTTGGCCGACGCGTCGGTGTAGACGAGGCGCAGCGTGGTGAAAGACACCGCGCCGCCGCCCGACGCGATCTGGCCGTCCAGCGCAGCAGCCAGGGCATCGGACCGTGGCCGGCCCTCGAGTGGTTCGGGCAGCGGGCCCACCGCGATCACCGAACGCCCCGCTACCCCGTCGAACGTCCACAGTCCGACGGCAGCATCGGGCGGGAGCACCCGCAGTCGCGCCGTCAGCGCTTCCACCACATTGGTCAGGCGTGTCTTGCCGCCCTCGTCGGTCGGCATCGACTGATCGAGCATGATCGTGACAGCCGGGCCGGCGACCGGTGTGGTCAACGCGTCGGCGATCGTCACCCGCAGCGCGTCTTCGCCGAGGTCCAACGGTGCGGCCACCGGCCCGAAGTCGACGACGTCGCTGGCCGGAGGTGTGTCGTCACCGACCCGGAACCCGGCGTTGAGGAGTTCGCCAAGCTGCTCGGGTTTGCGCATGAATCGGGAAAGCTCGCTCGCGGCGGTGATCTGTTCCCCCGTCAGCCAATCGCCGTCGAGTAGCACGGTGGGGAAGTCGGCCGTCGCGGGCGGCCCCGGCGGCAACCAGGCCGCGAGCTTGGACCCTGCATCCGGCAGCGACGACGCCCGCTGGAAGAGTCGCTGCTCCGTCGTCACCACGGCGTGAACCGGGGCGGTGGCCGGATCTCCGGCATCCACCAGGGCCTGCAAGGCGGTGTCGGCGTTGGTGTCGGCGAGCTCCGGAGCTCCGCCCACCAGAGCGCTGACAGCCCCCAGTCCAGCGCTGGCCGGCAGGCCGGGCGGTGCGGCCGCGGCTGCCACCGCCTCGGCCGCCAGCAGCGAGGCGTCGCTGTCCTGGGCCAGGGGTACCGCCAGGCGAAGACCGCCCCAGCCTGGTAGCCCCAGCCCGTCAAGGGAAACCGGATCGGCCTGCAGCCGCGGGAGCGTGCCCCAGTTTTGGTCATCCAGCGCGTCGGTCAGCTGGGGAGACACCGCGAGCAGCACCGGGGAAGTCACCAGTGAGCGGCTGTCGCTGACGGTTTCGGTCCCGACTGCGGCTTCCAGTCGGGCTACCGATACCGAGCTACCCGGGATCCACAGCGCCGGTCGGGCACCGAGGTCGGCGGGCCACGGACCAAGGAATCCGTTGACCACCCGACCCGAATCACCAGCCTCGACCTGGACGACGACGCATCGGTCACCCACTGGGGCGGCCGTCTCGTTGTAGCGCTGCGCCAGCGCCGACACGGGTTCGGCGATCGCTGGATCCGCGATGACGGCAACATTGACTTCGCCGTCCACGCATCGCTTGGTCGCGACATCGGATCGGTCCGACAGCGCGGCTCCGAAGAAGCGCCACAGAATCACCACGCCGACAACAACGACGACGCTGACCAGGGCGACGATCACGCCGAGGCTGATGCCGCGCCGTCCCGCCGTCACCGCGCGGTGGCTGCCGGTCCATTCGCCGCTGTCCCCGCCGTGCCCGAACTGCTTGGTGCGCGGCTCGTCGGCTGGATCCGGGCCCGAGCGGCTATGGCGTCCCATGGCAAGCCGCCCCGTCCCGGTGGTCGATTCCCACGCCTGCCAGCCCTGATTTCACCACGTCAGCCAACGGTACTGGCTGCCTTGAACTCTCGGCGCCGCCGGTGCAGGATCGGCTCGGTGTAGCCGTTGGGCTGCGCACCGCCCGACAAGATCAACTCCTGTGCCGCCTGGAAGGCGATGTTGTTGTCCGGATCGGGTGCCATCGGACGGAATTCGGGGTCGTCGGCGTTTTGCTCGTCCACCACCGCGGCCATCCGCCGCAGGCTGGTCTTGACGTCCTCTTCGGTGATCACGCCGTGGCGCAACCAATTGGCCAGCAGCTGGCTGGAAATCCGCAACGTTGCGCGATCCTCCATCAACGCGACGTCATGAATGTCGGGCACCTTCGAGCACCCGACGCCGGCGTCGATCCAGCGCACCACGTAGCCGAGGATCGACTGGCAATTGTTGTCGACCTCCTCGCGAATCTCCTCCGGCGCCCAGGCCAACTCCTCGGACAGCGGGATGGTCAGCAGCTCCTCCAGAGTGGAGCGCTTCTTGCCCGCGAGGTTCTGTTGCACCGCATGGACATCGACCTGGTGGTAGTGCATGGCGTGCAGCGTGGCCGCTGTCGGAGACGGCACCCAGGCGGTGGTGGCACCGGCTCTGGGTTGACCGATCTTCTGTTCGACCATGTCGCCCATCAGCTCGGTCATCGCCCACATGCCCTTGCCGATCTGAGCCCGGCCGGAGAAACCGGTCGCCAGCCCGACATCGACGTTCTGATTCTCATAGGCCTGGATCCACGGCTGCGACTTCATCGCACCCTTGCGGATCATCGGACCCGCCTGCATCGAGGTGTGGATCTCGTCGCCGGTGCGGTCCAGGAATCCGGTGTTGATGAACACCACCCGGTCGGCGGCGGCCTGGATACAGGCTTTCAAATTGAGCGTCGTGCGCCGCTCTTCGTCCATGATGCCGACCTTGATCGTGTTCTGCGGCAGCCCGAGGAGGTCCTCGACGCGGCTGAACAACTCGCACGTGAAAGCGACCTCGTCCGGACCGTGCATCTTGGGTTTCACGATGTAGATCGAGCCGGTGCGACTGTTGACCAGAGGCCCGGTCGATGCGCCGTCCTCCGACCCGGCCCGCAGTCCGTGAATGCCGATCAGGCTGGTGAACACCGCGTCCTGGATTCCCTCCGGCACCTCGGCACCATCGGCTCCGTCGTCATCGAGCACGATTGCGTCGTTGGTCATCAGGTGCCCGACATTGCGCACGAACATCAGGCTGCGGCCCGGTAGCTCGAGCTCGCCCCCGTCCGGCGCGGTGTAGGTGCGATCTTCGTTGAGCACGCGGGTGAAGGTCGTCTCACCCTTGGCGACTTCCTCGCTCAGGTCGCCACGATTGAGTCCGAGCCAGTTGCGGTAGCCAAGCACCTTGTCGTCGGCGTCGACAGCGGCCACCGAATCCTCGAAGTCCATGATCGTGGTGACGGCGGATTCCAGCACGACATCCTTGATCCCAGCCCTGTCGGTGGATCCGATCGGGGAGTGCGGGTCGATCAAGATTTCGATATGCAGGCCGTGGTTGACCAGTAGCAGGCATTCCGGGCTGTCGGCCTCGCCGGTGTAGCCGGCGAACTGCCCGGGGTCGACCAAAGCGACGGACCCACCGTCGTCGAGGGTGGCGCGCACGTGCCCATCCTTGACGAGGAGCCCAGTGATGTCCGACCACGATCCGGACTCCAGCGGCACGGCGCCGTCAAGGAAGCGACGGGCATAGGCGATGACTTTGTCGCCGCGAATCTTGTTGTAACCGCTGCCCTTCTGCGCACCATCCTCCTCGGAGATGACATCGGTGCCGTAGAGCGCGTCATAGAGCGAACCCCAGCGCGCGTTCGCCGCATTCAAGGCGAACCGCGCGTTGAGAATCGGGACCACCAGCTGCGGACCCGCCGTGGTCGCGATCTCGCCGTCGACACCGGCGGTGGTGATCGTGAAGTCGGCCGGTTCGGGCTGCAGGTACCCGATGTCGATCAGGAACTGCTGGTACTCCTCGGCGTCGAACGGCCCGATCACCCGGGCCCGGTGCCACTTGTCGATCTGCGCCTGCAGATCGTCACGGCGGGCGAGCAGTTCCTCGTTTTTCGGGGTCAGATCGGCGACGACCTTGTCGACGCCGGACCAGAACGTATCGGGCTCGAGTTCGGTGCCCGGCAAAACCTCGGTGTTGATGAATTCGTACAACACGGGGGCGACGCGCAGGTTACCCACCGTTACGCGTTCGGTCATGGTTACTCCCTCGTCTGCCCGTGCGCCGCGGGGCGCACTTGCCCTGTCAGATCCCTATGCAGCAGTGTCGGCCTAGCTTACCCAGCGCTAACAGGCCTCACCCCGGGTACGTGCTGCACGAGCGCCGCGCAGCGATCCAGCAGCCTGGCCCGCAGCGGCGCGGCCCGGTCAGTGATCACCTTCTGGGCCCTCGCGTACTCGACCCGCCCGCCGGCGGTTTCGACCGCGATCGGCTCAAACCCGAGTCCGCGCAGGTCGTAGGGGCTGGCACGCATATCCAGCACGCGGGCGTCCGAGGCCAACTCGAGGCAGTCCAGGACCAGGCCGGATTCGATCAGCGGCCCCAACTTGAACGCCCATTTGTACAAATCCATCCCCGCGTGCACACATCCGGGTTGCTCCTGAACGATCTGGGATTGCCTGGTCAGGTGCACGGCGTTCTGCCGGGCTGCCGCGTCGGTAAAGAATCTGTAGGCGTCGAAGTGACTGCAGCGCAACGGCATCGAATCGACAACCGCGTTCGTCGCGGCAGCGCTGAGACGTAACGGCAGGTCAACGTGGCGCACCGTCGGCGACCTGTACACCATTGCCCACTCGTGCAGACCGAAGCAGTTGAATCGTGCGGGCCGCGATGCGGTCGCGCGTAACAGGGCGGCCACGAAGGTCACTGTGCCCAGCCTGTTCTGCAGATGGTCCCGGCTGACGGTCACCCCGTCGCCCTGCCGGGTATACCCGGCGCGTCCGAGATAACGTCGCGCCGATGCGCCCGTCAGAACGACGCCATAGCCGGGATGCCAGACCCGCAGCTGACTCGGCCGAAGACGGTAGTAGGTGAACAGGAAATCGAAGATCGGGTGCGCCATTCCGGCTCTGCGGCGCGCGAGGTGAGGTTCGAGGAATTCGTCGGCGCGTCGGCGGTGCGCGGCCTCCAGGTCATGCCAGTCAGCGGCGGCGGACCGCTGTTCAGACACGGTGGGTGCCGTCCCGGACTGTTCCCACCAGGTCCTCGACCAGACCCTCCAGCGCGACCACCGCGGTGACCTTTCCATCGGCGCCGGTGACCAGGGCGAGATGGCTGTTGCTGCGCCGCAGTCGGGACAACGCGTCGGGCAGCGGTAGCGAGGCAGGCACTCGCGGGAGCGGCCGAACCATCGACGAGTCCACCACCGCGGTCTGGTCGTGCGGGTCATCGACCATCGGCAGCACGTCCTTGATGTGCAGATAGCCGATGAACTCACCCCCGGCGTCCGCCACCGGAAACCGCGAGTACCCGGTCTCGGTCAGTGCCTGCTCGAGGACACCGACGGTGGGACCGGCACCCTCGTGCGCGACCGGGACGGCCCGGATCTGCTGCAACGGTATTGCCACGTCGCCGACGACCCGGTTACGGATTTGCAGCGCCCTGGTCAGCCTGCTGTGCTCCTCGGGGTCGAGTAGCCCCTCCGACAGCGACTCGGCGATCATCTCGGAAAGCTCCACGGTCGATACGGTGACGTCGAGTTCGTCCTTGGGCTCTACGCCGAACGCGCGCAAGGTGACATTGGCGCACCAGTTGTAGAACGCGATGAACGGTCCGGCCGCACGAATGAACACCAGGTAGACGGGTATCAGCAGCATCGCAGTCGACTCCGGGCCGGCAATGGCGATGTTCTTGGGCACCATCTCCCCGAGCAACACATGCAGCGTCACGACGATGGACAGCGCCACCAGAAACGACACCGTGTGCACTAACGCGTCCGGGATACCCAGGACACCGAACGGAACCTCCAGCAGATGCGCGACGGCGGGCTCGGCGACCCTGCCCAGCAAGATCGAACAGACCGTGATGCCCAGTTGCGCACCCGCCAACATCAGCGAGAGATTCTCACTGGCCCTGATCACTGTGACGGCGCTCTTCTTGCCCTGCTCGGCCAGTGCCTCCAACCGGTCGCGACGTGCGGAGATCAGCGCGAACTCCGAAGCCACGAAGAACGCGTTGGCGCCCAACAGCAACACCGTCAGCAAGACCCCGAAAATATCTCCCATCAGCTCGGCCCGGTCTCGTCGCCGCCGCGCCCCAGCGAGGTGAGCTCGAGCAGGTCGATTCGGCGGCCATCCATCCGCAGCACGGTCGCCAGCCAGTACACCGGATCCTTCATCACACTGTCTGGCTCGAAGGCCCTCAGTTCGACCGATTCACCTTCCTCCGGGATGTGGCCCAGCGTCTCCAACACCAGCCCGCCGATGGTTTCGTAGTCGCCTTCCGGTGCCCGGAACGCGGTGCTCTCGGCCACCTCGTCGATGCGCAACAACCCCGAGACCTGCCAGCCGCGTCCTGCGGGCACCACATCCGGCGGTTCATCGTCGTGCTCGTCGCGCACGTCTCCGACGATCTCCTCGATCAGATCCTCCAAAGTGACCATGCCGGCGGTGCCGCCGTACTCGTCGACCACCAGCGCGGTCTGCAGTCCGTTGGCCCGCACTTCCGACATCACCGCGTCGCCGTCCAGCGTCGAGGGCACTGTGGCGACCTGTTGCGCGATGTCGGCCAACCGAGTCGATGAGCGCGTTGGGTGCGGCACCGCGAAAACCTGCTTGACGTGCACCACACCAATCGTCTCGTCGAGGTCGCCGAGGATCACCGGGAAGCGCGAATGCCCGGTTCTGACGGCTGCCTCGCTGAGATCGGCCACTGTTTCGTCGGCTTCCAACGTGACGATCTTCGATCGTGGAGTCATCAGTTCCTCGGCGGTGCGCTCGCCGAACTGCAGGGAACGGTCCACGAGGACCGCGGTGAGTGGGTCCAGCGAGCCACTGCGCGCAGACGTGCGCACCAGCGATACCAGCTCCTGAGGTGAGCGTGCGGAACGCAGTTCCTCCGCCGGTTCTATGCCCAGCGCACGCAGGATTCGGTTCGCGGTGCCGTTGGTCAGCTTGATCAGGGGGGTGAACACGAAGGAGAAGAACAGCTGCGGACCCGACGACCACCGCGCGGTCGGCACCGGCAGCGCGACCGCAAGATTCTTGGGTACCAACTCACCGAAGACCATCGAGAGGGACGTTGCGATCAAGATGGCCAGCGCCAGCGCCAAACCGGCGGTGAAGCGCCCAGGTATCCGCATGGCGGTCAACCCTGGTTCGATGAGCCGTGCGACGACCGGTTCGGCGAGGAATCCGGTGGCCAGCGTGGTGATCGAGATGCCCACCTGGGCACCTGACAACTGGGTGGAAAGCGTGCGGTGAGCCTTCTGCACCATCCGGTCGCGACGATCACCGGTGCGCACATTGGAGTCGACGGTGCTGCGTTCCAGCGCGGTCAGGGAGAACTCCGCGGCCACGAAGACCGCCGTTCCCGCGGTGAGCAGAACGATCGCGATCACGGGCAACAACGACAGGACGACGTTCACCGAAGCGCTCCCGCGACTACGCCACTCCGGCGTCGGCCGATCGAGTGACCGGAGAAGCCGGCCTGCGGCACCTGATCCCTTTCGTCTTCGTGCGACGACTCATGACAGGCTGCAGCACCCGAAGGAGCACCCGAAATCGTCTGATGGTCGACACATGCTAGCCGAATCAGCGCACGCTCCCAGCAGGGCGGCAAACAGTAAGGATAACCTCACCTAATGGTAGGTTGGGCGCCAGATCGATCAGGCGGCACCCGGCCGAGGTCGGTTCACCGGAAGGGGTTTCCACGCAATGTCCGTATCGAGGTCCGTATCGAGGTCCGTATCGAGGTCACGGGTGGCCGGCGTGGTCGGAGCAGTCGCGACAATGCTGGCTCTGAACGCCTGCGGATCAGGGACCGGTACCGAGGCCGCCGACCAGATCGTCGTGTACTCGGGCCGCAGCGAAGCCCTGGTCGGGCCTCTGATCAAACAGTTCACCGCCGACACCGGCATCGAGGTCGAGGCTCGGTACGCCGGTTCGGGCGAGTTGGCCGCCCAACTCGTCGCCGAGGGGGACAAGTCGCCCGCCGACGTGTTCCTGTCTCAAGACGCAGGCGCGCTGGGCGCGGTGTCCAAGGCTGGACTGCTGGCTCCTGTCGACACCGCGACGTTGCAGGCGGTCCCCAAGGCGTACTCGGCGGCCGACGGCACCTGGGTCGGCGTATCCGGTCGCGCCCGGGTAGTGGTCTACAACCCGACCCTGGCGCCCAATCCGCCCGACACGATCGACGGCCTACTGGCCCCCGAGTGGAAGAACAAGATTGGTTTTGCCCCCAGCAATGCCTCCTGGCAGGCCTTTGTGACCGGGCTGCGCGTCATCCGCGGCGAGGACGGCGCCGAGCAGTGGTTGCGTGCGTTCAAGGCTCAGAATCCGCGGGCTTTCGAGAACAACGTGGCGGTCCGCGATGCCGTCGACTCCGGCCAGATCGCGCTCGGCCTGGTCAATCACTACTACCTTTACGAATTGATCCACACCAAAGGCGCCGACGCAGTCGCCGCGAAGAACCAATTCATGGCCCCGGGGGATCCAGGCGGACTAATCAACGTCGCCGGCGTCGGGATACTGAAGTCGGCACCGAATCCCGAAGGGGCACAAGCATTTGCTGCGTATCTGGTAGGCGAATCCGCCCAGAAGTACTTCGCCGGGGAGACGTCGGAATATCCACTGTTGGCGGGCATCGCCACCTCGCCCGAAATGCCGCCGTTGAGCGATCTCCAGCCGCCCGAGGTGGACCTCTCGCAGCTCGACGACATCGAGGCGACGCAGGAACTGCTCGTCGAGACCGGCTTGCTGACCAACTGACGGGGTTGCGGTGAGCACCGGTCGCAGCCGCCCGCCGGTACTGCTGCTGATACCGGCGGTGCTGGTGGCGACGGGCACCCTGATCCCGCTCGGCTACCTGGCAGGTCGAGCGCTGCAGCGCGGCTGGCCTTTCGTCGTCGAGGAACTGATTCAACCGCGCACCGCGGCCCTGGTGGGCCGGTCGCTGCTGCTGGTGGTCACGGTCACCGCAGCATGTGTGGTGCTCGGTGTGGGCATGGCCGTGCTTGTCAGTCGCACAGACCTCACGGCCCGACGTGCACTGGCGGTGGCACTCACGCTGCCGTTGGCCATGCCGAGCTATCTTCTGGCCTATCTGTGGGTGTCCCGCTATCCCACAGTCGCCGGATTCTGGGGTGCCTGCCTGGTGCTGACCCTGGTCAGCTATCCCCTGGTCATGCTGACCACGATGGCGGCGCTGGCCCGGGCCGATTCGGCTCAGGAGGAGGTGGCGCGATCATTGGGCCTCGGCGGGTTCGCCGTGCTGTTCCGGGTCACCCTGCGCCAGGCACGCGCCGCGATCGCGGCGGGCGCCCTGCTGGTCGCTTTGTATGTGCTCAGCGACTTCGGCGCGGTGGCGGCGATGCGGTTCGAGGCGTTCACCTGGGTGATCTACGGGGCGTACCGCTCAGGTTTCAACCCGGCGCGGGCAGCGGTTCTTTCGCTGGTGCTGATGGTGTTCGCCGTGGTCCTGGTGATCGCCGAAGGCCGCGCCCGAGGACTGGCAGCCTCGACTCGGGTCGGCAGCGGCTCCCCACGACCGGCCCCGTTGAACCGTCTCGGATGGTGGAACGGGGTCGCGCTCCTGCTTCCGGCTGCCGTCCTCATCGCCGCGATCGTGGTGCCCGGCGCAGCGCTCGCGGACTGGCTGCTGACCGCCGGCCCTCGGTGGAACGCCGCGGAATGGGTTGGGGCACTCGGCTCCACACTGTGGCTTTCGGTCGCCGCGGCGCTGGCCGCGACGGCAGCAGCCTTACCGCTCGGCGTGCTCGCCGCTCGCTACCGCGATCGTGCGACGCGGACCCTGGAGGGCGCAAGCTATGTGGCGCACGGACTTCCGCCGATCGTCATCGCGATCTCGATGGTGTCACTCGGCGTTCTGTTGCTGCGTCCGATCTACCAGCGCGAGCCACTGCTGATCCTGGCCTATACGGTTCTGTTCGTGCCGTTGGCAATCGGATCGATCCGTACGGCGGTCGAGGCTGCGCCGATTCGGTTGGAGGAGGTGGCCCGCTCCCTCGGCCGGCCGCCACTGCGGGCTTTCAGCACGGTGACCGCGCGGGGGGCGCTGCCCGGGATCGCGGCCGGAGCAGCACTGGTGCTGTTGACCTGCATGAAGGAGTTGCCGGTCACCCTGCTGCTACATCCCAACGGCACCGACACCTTGGCCACGCGTCTATGGAGCTACAGCTCGGTAAGCGACTACGCGGCGGCAGCACCGTACGCGGCGGCACTGCTGCTGTTCGCGGCCGTCCCGACCGCGGTGCTGGGCATGTGGAGTACGGGCGCGGTGAGGGTTCGGGATGGCTGAGCGGATGGCCGCCGCTGTGGCGGCCCGTGGGATCGCCAAGGACTACGGCGACCGCCAGGTGCTCTCGGGCGTGGATCTCGACATGCCTAAAGGAACGATCACCGCGGTGCTCGGGCCGTCGGGATGTGGGAAGACCACGCTGCTTCGAATTCTGGCCGGGTTCGAGAATCCCGACGCCGGGACCGTGCACATCGCGGGGGAGTCGGTCGCGGGGGGAACGACAACGGTGCCGGTACACCGGCGCCGGGTCGGGCTGATGCCCCAGGAGGGCGCGCTGTTCCCGCATCTGAGCGTCGGGGAGAACGTCGCATTCGGCATGGACCGCGCTACCCGCCGTGACATGCAGGCACGGGTCAGCCACTGGCTGGCGGTGGTGGGATTGGATGGGCTGGCCGATGCCCGACCCCATGAAATCTCCGGCGGGCAGCAACAACGGGTGGCATTGGCGCGCGCGCTGGCCGCAGAGCCTCGGGTGCTGCTCCTCGACGAACCATTCGCCGCGCTGGACGCGAGCCTGCGCGTTCGGGTGCGCGAGGACATCGCCGCGATCCTGCGCGATGCCGGCACCACAGCCCTGCTGGTCACACACGACCAGTCCGAAGCGCTGTCGCTGCCCGATTCGGTGGCGCTGCTGATCGATGGAACGATCGCCCAGCACGGCGCTCCGGCAGACCTGTACGCGCGGCCTGCCAGCCTGGCCAATGCCCGATTCATCGGTGCAACCGTCGAACTGGAAGGGATCGCCAGCTCCGGTATGGTTCACACCGCGTTGGGCACCCTGCGCGCCCGCCTGCCCATCACCGACGGCCCCGCCTTGGTGGTACTGCGGCCCGAGCAATTGCGCTTCGGGGCGGGACCCGGCGCGGCAACCGCCCGCGTAATGTCGTGCCGATTTTATGGCGCGGACACCGTCGTTCATGTCGAGTTATCCGACGGCAGCGCGGTCCAACTGCGCAGCCCCGGGGAAACCAGCCTGATCGCGGGCTCCGTGGTCGGCGTCGAAGTCCTCGGCAGCGACGAGGCCGGAGTACTGGCCTATCCGTCACCAACCAGTAGGCAGCGGGTGGCCCTCGGCGAAACCGGCGGCTGACTGCACACCGACCACAGCCCTGCTGTGCAACTCGGCCAGGGTGGCCGCACCCACGTAAGTACAGGTGCTCCGCACCCCTGAGGTGATGTGGTCGAGCAGGTTCTCGACTCCTCCCCGTGCGGGGTCCATGGTCATCTTCGAGGAGGAGATGCCCTCTTCGAAGAGTGCTTTGCGGGCGCGGTCAAACGAACTGTCGGCGGCGGTGCGTGCGGCTACGGCCCGTTTCGAGGCCATACCGTAACTCTCCTTGTACGGCTGGCCATCGCGATCGCGCAGCAGGTCGCCGGGGGATTCGAAGGTGCCGGCAAACCATGATCCGATCATCACGTTCGCCGCGCCCGCCGCCAGGGCCAGCGCCACGTCGCGGGGATGGCGCACACCCCCGTCTGCCCACACGTGGCCACCGAGCTCGCCTGCCGCGGTGGCACATTCGAGCACAGCAGAAAATTGCGGACGGCCGACGCCGGTCATCATCCGAGTCGTGCACATGGCGCCCGGGCCGACACCGACTTTGACGATGGAGGCACCGGCTTTCAACAGGTCGCGCACACCCTCGGCGGACACCACATTGCCCGCCACCAGTGGGAGTCCGAGGTCGAGCGAGCGCACCGCCTTGATCGCGTCGATCATCTTGGTCTGGTGGCCATGCGCGGTGTCGATCACCAGGACATCCACCCCGGCCTCGGCGAGTGCGGTGGCCTTGGCCGCGACATCTCCGTTGATACCGACGGCCGCCCCGATCCGCAACCGCCCGGCCGAGTCAACGGCGGGGGTGTAGAGGCCGGCTCGAATGGCCCCGGTGCGGGTCAGCACACCAGCCAACGTGCCGTCGGGTTCGGTCAGCACCGCCACCTCGGCCGGGGTGTGTTCGAGTAGTTCGAAAACCGTGCGCGGGTCGGTTCCAACCGGGGCGGTGACGAGATCGGTGGCCGCGACGTCGCGCACGCGGGCGAACCGGTCAACACCGATGCAGGCCGCCTCGGTAACCAGCCCAATCGGCCGGTTCTCGACGACCACCACCGCCGCACCGTGGGCCCGCTTGGGGATCAGCGCCGTGGCGTCGGACACCGAATCGTCCGGCGAGAGCGTCACCGGGGTGTCGACAACGAGGTCCCGACTCTTGACGAAATCCACAGTGCCCCTGACCACCTGGATCGGCAGATCTTGCGGGAGCACCACGATGCCACCTCGTCGGGCGACCGTTTCGGCCATCCGACGCCCCGCCACAGCCGTCATGTTCGCCACCACGACCGGGATCGTCGTTCCGCTGCCATCCGAAGTCGACAGGTCCACGTCGAATCGCGAGGCGACGTCGCTTCGATTCGGTACCACGAAAACGTCGTTGTACGTCAAGTCGTAGGGCGGCAGGTGACCTTCGAAGAACTGCACGCCCCCAGCCTAGGTGCCCGGCGGGCGCCCCCTGGTCGGACTGGGCGCGAGTCCTCCCGAGGACGCGGTGTATCCACTACTCGTCACGGACTCCGACGGGCAGCAACTTCCCGGCGAGAACGACTACATCCTCGTTCGGTGCCGGATGTTTCGCGCGACCTGCAGGCAGCTGCTGTGGGCTACCCGCCGCTGACCAATGTCGGCGTGAATCGGGGCGGGGTTCGCAGCCGAGTCGCGCGCTCGAACGCGTACGCATAGCCGATGATCTTCGCCTCCTGATACGCGCCCGCGAAGAACGACAAACCCACCGGCAGTCCGCTCAGGTAGCCGACCGGGACGGAGATGTGCGGGTAGCCGGCCACTGCGGGGGCCGTCGAGCAACCACCGGGAAGCAGATTGTCGCCAACGATGGGGTCAATGACAAATGAAGGCGAGCCCTCGGTGGGGGCGATGATCGCGTCGAGCCGGTGGACACGCAGGGCCATATCGATTCCATGGGTCCGGCTCTGGCGCCGTAGCGCCGCCTGGATTCGTTGACAATCCGCGTCGGCGGGGTCACCCTTCTCCCGCGCCTGTTCGAACAACTCCTGCCCGAAGTACGGCATCACCCGATCGGCATTGGCCACGTTGAACGCGATGAGTTCGTCCAGGCTCCGCACTCCCGCCAGCGGGTGGGAAGCGAAATAGTCGTTGAGGCTCGCCTTCAGGCCGTACAGCAGGAGTTCGAGCTCGAGGTCGCCGAAGAAAGGAAGTGAACTCGCCCGGACCGGATCGACGATCTCGGCCCCGAGCCCTGCCAGCTGAGCTATTGCCGCCTCGATGAGCGAGTCGGTTCCCTCATGCTGACCGAAACACTCCCGGGCCACTCCCAACCGAGCCCCCCGCAGGGAACCCGGGTCCAGAAAACGGCCGTAATCCATCGCCCGGGGCGCCTCGCGGGTCGCAGGATCATCCTCATCGGCACCGGCCATCGCCGTCAGGAGGGTCGCGGCGTCGGCGACCGTGCGCGTCATCGGGCCCGCCGTGTCCTGTTGTGCCGCAACGCCGATCACTCCAGAGCGGCTGACCAGCCCGACAGTCGGCTTCACACCGACGATCGAGTTGCTGGAAGCCGGCCGCACGATCGAGCCGTCGACCTCCGCGCCGACCGCGGCGACGCAGAGGTTGGCCGCCACCGCCACCGCCGACCCGGAACTCGACCCTAGGGGGCTGCGATCCAGTACGTAGGGGTTGCGGACCTGACCGCCCCGACTGCTCCACCCGCTGCAAGGCCGGGTAGAGCGCAGGTAGCCCCATTCGCTCATGTTGGTCTTGCCCAGAATCACCGCACCGGCGGCCCGCAAGTTCCTCACCAGATAGGCATCGCGTGGCGCGACGTTGTGTTCGAGGGCCAGCGAGCCTGCCGAGGTCACCATCTTGTCACCGGTGTCGATGCTGTCCTTGACGACTATGGGTATGCCGTGAAGGGGTCCTCGCAGCCGTCCCCGCAGACGCTCGGCATCGAGCGCTTCGGCGATTGGCACCGCGTCGGGGTTGATCTCGATGATCGACCGTAGCCGAGGTCCGGCCCGGTCGATTTCCGAGATTCGCCGGAGATAGCCTTCAGTCAGACTCGCGGCGGTCCACTCACCACGCTCGAATGCGGCTTGGGCTTCGGCGATGGTGAATTCCGGCACATCCATTCCGCTACCTCCGAGGGCCGCGCGGCAACCGTTAGGCCTCGACCTCGCTGCGGTCCCCACCCCACAGCGTATGGAACCGCTTGGCCGGATCGGCGTCGGTGCGGCCATAGGTGTGCGCACCGAAGAAGTCGCGCAATCCCTGTGTCAGGGCAGCCGGCAACCTTTCCGTGCGTAGCCCGTCGTAGTAGGACAGCGCGGAGCTGAATCCCGGTATCGGGATGCCCAGCTCGGTGGCCATGACCACGACTCGCCGCCAACTGTCGATCGCATTCTCGACCGCGCTGCGGAAATATGGCGCCACGATCAGCGTGGGCAGATCCGGGTCTTCGTCGAAGGCGTCTTTGATGCGGTTGAGGAATTTCGCTCGGATGATGCAGCCGCCGCGCCAGATGGTCGCAAGGTCCCCCGGGGTGATGCCCCAGCCGTATTCCGCCGATCCGGCCTGAATCTGATTGAAGCCTTGAGCGTAGGCGACGATCTTGGACGCGTACAACGCTCGGCGAACGTCCTCGGTGAACTGAGCCGAGGCGCTCGGGCCGGATAACGGATTACCGAGCTTGCCCGACGCCAGCCCTGTCGTCGCTCGGCGTTGGGCCACCGAACCCGACAGCGCTCGAGCGAAAACGGCTTCGGCGATACCGGTGACCGGAACACCCAGATCGAGTGCTGATTTCACGGTCCACCGACCGGTGCCCTTCTGCTCGGCTTCATCGAGGATCAGGTCCACGAGCGGCCTTCCGGTCTTGGCGTCGATCTGCCGCAGCACGTCCGTGGTGATCTCCACCAGGAAGCTGTCCAGGTCGCCCTTGTTCCACTCGCCGAACACATCGGCGATTTCTGGCGCGGATTTGCCCAACCCGTCACGCAACAGCTGGTAAGCCTCGCCGATCAGTTGCATGTCGGAGTACTCGATGCCGTTGTGCACCATCTTCACGAAATGCCCCGCGCCGTCGGGCCCAATGTGGGTGCAGCACGGGACACCGTCGACGTGGGCGGAGATCTCCTCGAGCAGCGGCCCGAGGCTCTGGTAGGACTCGGCGGGCCCGCCCGGCATGATCGACGGGCCGTTGAGCGCGCCCTCCTCGCCACCTGAGATGCCGGCTCCGACGAAATGCAACCCACGGTCCCGCATCGCCTGCTCACGACGGATGGTGTCGGTGTAGAGCGCATTGCCGCCGTCGATGATGATGTCGCCGGACTCCATGGACTCGGCGAGCTCCTCGATCACCGCATCGGTGGGGTCGCCGGCCTTTACCATGATCAGCACTCGCCGCGGCTTCTCCAGCGCACCAAGAAACTCCGGAATTGTCTCGGTGCGCACGAAGTCGCCGTCGGATCCGTGCTCAGCGAGCAGCGCGTCGGTCTTGCCGATTGAACGGTTGTGCAACGCCACCGTGTAGCCGTGCCTGGCAAAGTTGCGTGCGATATTCGATCCCATGACTGCCAGACCGGTGACGCCGATCTGCGCTGTGGGAGCGGGGGAGTGCGAACTCATAGACAACTACCTTCCCATTACCTTCCGATCGCTTGTTGCGGCACAGCTTGTGCTCATCCAACACCAGTGCGGCCTGGGTGCTCAGGAGAGGAACAGTCGATGGAGCTCAGCCAGCCATGGCACCGCCAATGCGACGGTGGGGATCACGAACACTGCCGCTGCGGCGAAGTACGCACCTGCGGCGAGGACCAGACTGTTGGGCCTGCCGCCCAGTCGGCGCACCCGCACCACCGTCGTGGGCCCGCCGGCAGCCAGAGCGCCCCTGGGGGCACGCCCTTCGGCACAGGCGACCAGGGCGCGCGCCAGCGGGGTGGGTCCGGTGGCGCGAACCGCCGCATCATCGGCAAGTAGTTCGATCAGGAGCCGCACGGCATTGAGCGCGTTCGCACTGCGAACGAACCGGGGAAACGCGGCGTGCACCGCGGTGAACATCTCCAACACCAGATCGTGACGGGCCCGCAGGTGGGCATGCTCATGGGTGAGGATCGCGGCAATCTCGCTGTTCGACAAGGTGTTCAAAGCACCCTCGCTGAGGACCACGCGGCTGCGGACCCCGGGCAGGCAGTACGCCAGTGGTTCGGCGATGTCCAGAATGCGCAGTTGCGGTGCGGTGGCGTGGGACGCGCCGACCAGATCGACCACCATCCGGTGGTGGGCACGGCGACGTCGCGTGGCAATGGCGACGTTGAGCACTGATACGACCAGCCGAGCGCCGATCATCAGCGTGATGGCGAGCACCACCACGTAGGCCGCCCACAGCGGCCACCCGAGCAGGTCGGCCTCGCCGGTCAACGTCACGGTGGGGCGACCGTCTTCGCCGGGTACGAATAACCGACTGGTGATGGCGATTCCGGCAGAGAACGCCGAGAGGACCGCCGCCAGCGCGATGGACTGCCACAGCACGATCGCCGACCTGGGCGCGCGCAACGGCCAGGTAGTGCGCGCCAACAGGGCAGGCACCGGCCCTGACAGAAGAAGAGCGACAACAGTGAAGGCCAGCGCGGACACGCGGTAAGTGTCTCTCAGCGGCTGCCCGTACCGCCAGCGGTTGGGTTGTTTCTTTCGGCGTTCTCGAGGTCAGCCAGCGCACGGCGTAGCGCAGCTGCCTCGTCGTAGCCAACCCGCTCGACGAAATGCACCAACGCAGCTTCCCGGCTGCCGGAATCGGCGGCCTGGTCGAGAGCATCGACCATCAACCCGGCAACCAGTTCATCCCTGCCGTAGGCAGGGGCGTAACGATGCGCTCGATCGTCGCGGTGCTGGACGACCAGATTCTTCTTCGCCAACCGCTGCAGCACGGTCATGATCGTCGTGTAGGCAAGGTCGCGGTGGACCGAAAGGACTTCGTGCACCTGACGGACGGTTTGCGGCCCGTCCGCAGACCAGAGATGGTCCATGACGGAGCGCTCCAACTCGCCGAGCCGCGTCACCTTGGCCATCTTCCGTCCATCTCCTGCCAGCTGTACTTCTAGCCTACTACGGGATTACTACCGTCGGTCGTATCGCGTTCCGCGCCCATCGGTCTCAGCCGCGGCGGTGGGCCGCTGATGTCGACATCGTCGTTCTCTCCGACCTGGTCGCCGGAGCCCGGTGCGGCGAACTCCTGAGCGGCACTCCCTGGGGTTCCCTGCATAGTAAGCCTTGCCTAATACATTGGGCAAAGTTGAACAGGCGGATACATTGGGCAAAGTTGGACAGGCGGCCGGGCGGTTCCCGGAAAGCTTGCAAATTTAGGGCAGCCTTGCCTACTATCTCGGTGGTCTTCGAGGGCAGCATTCCTGAATCTCGAAAGCCGCCGGACCGCCCCGGGGTCCTGAGGGCTGCAGAGACCCCCGGTCCGCAACCAGGACGGGCCCCACGCAACGCGTGGGGCCCGTCCGACTTCCCCCCACGGCCCCCGCGACCCCCACTCGAATGCCCATCCGCCGTGGGTGTAGACACGACCGGTGACCACTGACCTCCCCGAAGGCCTCGGCGTCGGATTCGACCGAGAGCTCGGTCTGACCTACCTCGAGATGACCCCCGACGGCGGCCGCGCGGAGCTGCCGATTACCGAAAAACTGCTGCAGCCGTACGGCATCGTGCACGGTGGCGTGTACTGCGCGATCGTCGAGAGCCTGGCCAGCGTCTCGGGGGCGGTGTGGCTGAAAGCCAACGGCGGGGGCAAGGTCGTCGGGGTCAACAACAGCACCGACTTTCTGCGCGCAGTCGGGTCCGGCATGGTGACCGCCGCGTCTTCTCCGATCCACCGCGGACGCCGTCAGCAGCTCTGGCTGATCACCATCACCGACGCCGACGGCCGCCTCGTGGCACGCGGCCAGGTCCGGCTGCAGAACCTGCCGACCGGGTAGCTGATTTCCCCTGCGCTGCTGATTTCCGCCAGCCGTGGCAGGATCGCCAACTATGCGTTTGACCCCGCATGAACAGGATCGGCTGCTGATTTCCTATGCAGCCGAGCTCGCCCGGCGCCGCCAGGCACGTGGCCTGAAACTCAACCATCCCGAGGCAGTCGCGGTCATCACCGATCACATTCTCGAAGGTGCGCGAGATGGCCGCACCGTCGCCGAACTGATGGTCACCGGCCGCGCGGTTCTCACCCGCGACGACGTCATGGAGGGAGTAGCCGAGATGCTCGGCAATGTCCAGGCGGAAGCCACGTTCCCGGACGGCACCAAGCTTGTCACCGTCCACCACCCCATCCCGTGAGGCAGGGTTGGTGAGCAACGAACCTCCCCACCACCGATATCTCACCCCGGGCGAGATCCTCGTGGCCGAGGGTCTCATCGAGATCAACGCCGGCGCCAAGAGGCTCGAGCTGGAGATTGTCAACACCGGAGACCGGCCGGTCCAGGTCGGCAGCCACGTGCACCTGCCCCAGGCGAACGGCGCGCTGCAATTCGATCGGGGCGCCGCACACGGGCACCGATTCGACATCCCGGCCGGTACCGCGATCCGGTTCGAACCCGGCGTGACACAACGTGTCCACCTCGTTCCGCTGGCGGGCACCCGGGAGGTGCACGGCCTGAGCTTGAGCCCTCCGGGCAAATTAGACGGCCCACCGCGGGCAGATCGGACGAAAACGAGTGAGTGACCTGACCCGCTCTCGCTACGCCGCCCTGTACGGCCCGACCACCGGTGATCGCATCCGATTGGCCGACACCGACTTGTTCGTCGAGATCACCGAGGACCGCAGCGGCGGGCCGGGCCGGGCCGGCGACGAGGCAGTCTTCGGCGGCGGGAAAGTCCTGCGCGAATCCATGGGACAGTCGCGTACGACCCGCGCCGAAGGTGCACCCGACACCGTCATCACCGGTGCGGTGATCCTCGACTACTGGGGAATCATCAAGGCCGACGTCGGTATTCGTGATGGACGGATATCCGCAATCGGTAAGGCGGGCAATCCCGACATCATGTCCGGCGTGCACCCTGACCTGGCCGTGGGCCCGTCCACCGAGGTCATTTCCGGCAAGGGCCAGATTCTCACCGCGGGCGGCGTCGACTGCCACGTCCACCTGATTTGTCCGCAACTGCTGGAGGAGGCCGTCGGTAGCGGCATCACGACGATCGTTGGTGGCGGCACCGGCCCGGCCGAGGGGAGCAAAGCCACCACCGTCACGCCCGGGGCCTGGCACCTTGCCCGGATGCTCGAAGCAGTGGACTCCTGGCCGCTCAACATCGCACTCCTGGGCAAGGGCAACACGGTCAGCACCGAAACAATGTGGGAGCAATTACGTGGCGGTGCAGCAGGTTTCAAGCTACACGAAGATTGGGGCACCACGCCCGCGGCGATCGATGCATGCCTGACCGTCAGCGATGCCGCGGGAGTGCAGACCAACATCCACACCGACACGCTCAACGAGGCGGGATTCGTCGAGGGCACGCTCGCCGCGATCAAGGGCCGGTCAATACACGCCTACCACACCGAAGGGGCTGGCGGCGGGCACGCGCCCGACATCATCACCGTGGCGGGCCAACCGAATGTGCTGCCCAGTTCGACCAATCCCACCCGGCCACACACCGTCAATACCCTCGATGAGCACATTGACATGTTGATGGTCTGCCATCACCTCAACCCCAATGTGCCCGAGGATCTTTCGTTCGCCGAAAGCCGGATCCGGCCATCCACCATGGCAGCCGAGGACCTGCTACACGACATTGGAGCGATCTCGATGATCGGCAGCGACTCGCAGGCGATGGGACGCATCGGCGAGGTAGTGATGCGGACCTGGCAGACGGCTCACGTGATGAAGCGGCGCCGCGGTGCGCTGGAAGGCGACGGTGCGGCGGACAATAACCGAGCGCGCCGCTACATCGCGAAATACACGATCTGTCCGGCCGTCGCGCACGGGTTGGACCATGAGATCGGCTCGGTCGAGGTCGGCAAGCTGGCCGACCTGGTGCTCTGGGAGCCCGCATTCTTCGGTGTGCGCCCGCACGCCGTCATCAAGGGAGGCATGATCGCGTGGGCGGCGATGGGCGATGCCAACGCCTCCATCCCCACCCCGCAGCCGGTGCTGCCCCGCCCCATGTTCGGTGCCGCGCCGGCGGCCGCTGCCGCCACGTCGGTCCACTTCGTCGCACCCCAGGCCATCGAGGACCGCCTCGCCGACCGGATTGCGACGAACCGCAAGCTGGTTGCGGTCGCCAATGTGCGCGATATCGGTAAGGCGCAGATGCCGCTCAATGACGCGACGCCGGAGATAGTGGTGGATCCCGACACCTTCACGGTGCGCATCGACGGCGAAGTCTGGCAGGAGCAACCCGCTACCGAGCTGCCGATGGCGCAGCGGTACTTCCTGTTCTGATGCCGACGCCGACGGGCCTTGCCACGCTGATCGCCCTGTCCGATTCCCGGCTACCGGCCGGAGGCCACGTGCACTCCGGCGGCATCGAGGAGGCGGTGGTCAGTGCGCTGGTGACCGATATCGTCACGTTGCGCGCGTACCTGCGCCGCCGGATACGCAGCCACGGCCTGGTCACTGCCTCGCTGGCGGCAGCGGTGCACAGGGGAACACTATCGGCAACCGCCGGAGCTAGCGGCGACACTGAAACCGATGCCCGCACACCAGCTCCCGCCGCGCGCACGGCGTCGCGGGCCCAGGGGCGCGGACTCGTTCGGTTAGCCCGCCGGAGCTGGCCCGAGTTCGGGTGGGATCCGCTCGGCTCCACTCCGCACCTCGCGGTAGCAGCGGGCGCAGTGGGTGACGCAAGTGGCCTCGCACCCGAGCACACCGCTTTGTCGGTCGTCTATACGACGATGACGGGTTCGGCGACTGCGGCGCAACGGCTGCTGGCACTGGATCCAGGCGATGTCGCGGCGGTGACGTTCGAGCTGTCCCAGCTGTGTGAGCAGACCGCACGCCAGGCCACCGAGCAACTCGCCGATCTGTCCGACCCGCTGCTGGACGTGCTCGCCCAGCGCCACATCAAACGTGAACGTCCCCTCTTCGCGTCGTAATTCACCAGCTCATGATTCATCAACAGAAAGGGCGTACCCGCTATGCCTCCGATGCCACCGCATTTCCTGTCGTCTGATCCGTCCGACCGGCCGCACGGCCACGCCGACCGCCCGCGCCGGACCCGCAGGCCGGGGGAGCCACTACGCATTGGCATCGGTGGGCCCGTCGGCTCCGGCAAGACAGCCCTGGTAGCCGCGCTGTGCCGGCAGCTCCGCGACGAGCTGTCCCTCGCGGTGCTGACCAACGACATCTACACGACCGAGGACGCCGATTTCCTACGCCGCAACGCGGTGCTGCCCGACGACCGGATCGCCGCGGTGCAGACCGGCGGCTGCCCGCACACCGCGATCCGCGACGACATCACCGCAAACCTGGACGCCATCGACGACCTCGTGGCGGCTCACGCTGGGACCGCTAGCGGTCTGGACCTGATCCTGGTGGAGTCCGGTGGCGACAACCTCACCGCCACGTTCTCCTCCGGCCTGGTCGATGTGCAGATCTTCGTGATCGACGTCGCGGGTGGGGACAAGGTGCCCCGCAAGGGCGGGCCCGGTGTTACGTACTCGGACCTGCTGGTCGTCAACAAGACCGACCTTGCGCCGCTGGTCGGTGCCGACCTGGAGGTGATGCGCCGCGACGCGGCGACGGTGCGCGACCAGCGCCCCACGGTGCTGATCTCGTTGACCGACGACCCCGCCGCTACCGCCGTGCTGGGGTGGGTGCGTGAGCAACTCAACGTCGTGCAGGCGGTCTAGGTGCGAACGGACGTTGTGATCGTGGCGAGACCGAACCGCCTACCCCACATCGAGTCCACCGGGGGGCTTGCGGCACGCCGCACCGAACCTGACACCGTGCACCTGGTGTCGTCGGCCGCGACGCCGCTGGGCGGGGACTCGATTCACATTCGGCTGGTGGTAGAGCCCGGCGCGCGGCTGAAGCTGCGCGCCGCGGCGGCAACGGTGACCTTGCCGGGCGCGACCGCCACCGACTCGTACGCCAACTGGACACTGGAGGTGGCTGGAGAGCTCGATCTCGACCCGCAACCGACCATCGTGGCGGCCGCATCGCGCCACTACGCCACAACGGTGATGAACCTCACCGATGGCGGCAGCCTGCGGCTGGTCGAGCGGGTTCAGATCGGCAGAACCGGTGAGCGCCAAGGCTTCTGGTCCGGTTCCCTGCATGCCGACGTCGACGGTGCGCCCTTACTGAGACACCGTGTCGAACTCGGCAGCGGCTCGTCCGCCGAGGACGAGATCGCTGCGCCGCTGGCCAGTATCAGCGAACTGCACTATCCGCGCAGCGATGTCGAAGCCGCCGGGGTGACCCTGGCGTTGGCCGGCGGAGGCTGCCTGACAAGCTGGCAAGGCCACCGGCTGTGATTCCGGTGCGAATGCGCCGGTAACAGCCCTCGTGGCTTAGCTCGCCGCCTTCTCGGTGCCCTGGACGGCCGCGGCGATCTCCTGGAGTTCCTCGAGACGGGTGCGTGCGTAGGCCTGCTGTTCGGTGATGGTCAACTGCCCTCGGTTTCGCCCGAGGAACGTCACCGTCCACGACAGCAGGGTGGCCACCTTCGTCTTGAATCCGACCAGGTACACCAGGTGCAGGAATAGCCAGGCCAGCCACGCGATGAAGCCACTGAACTCCAGTGGCCCTATCTTGGCCACGGCGTTGAACCTCGACACGGTGGCCATCGAGCCCTTGTCGAAGTAGCTGAACGGTTCACGCTGAGCGGGATCGGCACCCTTGAGGCCGGAAACGATGGCCTTGGCTGCGTAGTGAGCACCCTGCATCGCGCCCTGCGCCATGCCCGGAACGCCGTCCACCGCTGCCATGTCGCCAACGACGAACACGTCAGGATGACCAGGGATCGACAGATCGGGCAGCACCTTCACCCGTCCGGCCCGGTCGAGCTCGACTCCCGACTGGGCGGCCAGGTCACGGCCCAGCGGACTGGCCGACACACCCGCCGACCAGACCTTGCAAGCCGATTCGATACGGCGCAGCGTGCCGTCGGGATCCTTGACGGTGATTCCGTTGCGGTCGACGTCGGTGACCATGGCGTTGAGCTGGATGTCGACGCCCATCTTCTCCAGGCGGGCCTGAGCCCTCTTGCCGAGCTTCTCACCCATCGGCGGAAGCACCGCCGGGGCCGCGTCGAGCAGGATCACCCGGGCCTTGGTCGAATCGATATGGCGGAAGGCGCCCTTGAGAGTGTTGTCGGCCAGTTCGGCGATCTGGCCGGCCATCTCGACGCCCGTGGGACCCGCGCCGACGACCACGAACGTCAGCAGCTTCTCCCGACGGACCGGGTCGCTCGACCGTTCGGCCTGTTCGAATGCGCCAAGAATCCGGCCGCGCAGCTCCAACGCATCGTCGATGGACTTCATCCCCGGCGCGAACTCGGCGAAGTGATCGTTGCCGAAGTAGGACTGGCCGGCCCCCGCGGCGATGATCAAGCTGTCGTATGGCGTGACATAGATGTGTCCGAGCAGCTCCGAGCGAACCGTCTTGGTCTCCAGATCGATGTGGCTGACGTCGCCCAGCAGGACCTGCACATTCTTCTGGTTACGCAGGATCACCCTGGTAGCCGGGGCGATCTCGCCCTCGGAGATGATGCCGGTCGCGACCTGATACAACAGAGGCTGGAACAGGTGGTGGGTCGTGCGTGCGATCAACTTGATGTCGACGTCGGCCCTCCTGAGGGCCTTCGCGGCGGTCAGCCCACCGAATCCCGACCCGACGATCACCACTTTATGTCGATCGGCTGCCGCACTTCCGGGCTGGCTCATCGCTACTCCTTGACCGATGTCGCTGGCGGATTACCTGTTTACTACCTCGAACACGTTAGCCGTAGCACTTGCGGTGGGCGAGGCAGAACAACCCAACTGGTCTGGCCGTCAGCCCGCCGTCAGTGGCCGGAGCGCCTCACCCAGTGCCGAAATCTGCCCGGGTTGATAGCCCTGAAGGCTGGTGGTCAGGTTCATGATCACCGAATCGATGCCGACGTCGAACACCTTCGCCTTGAGCTGCTCGGCGATCGAGTCGGCGCCGCCGACCACCATTCGTTGACGCATCTCCGCGGGAACGAGATCAACGGTGGCGCGCTCGTCGACCATCGCCGTTACCAACATGCTGGTCTCCAGCGTCGCGGGGTCGCGGCCGGCGTCGTCGCACCTCGCCCGGACGACGTCGAGCTTTGCGGCCAGTTCGTCGAAGCCGACGATCAGATTGAGGTGATCGAAATGGCGAACCGCCAACGGGATGGTTTTTTTCTCACCACTGCCACCGATCATCAACGGAATGTGGTCGCGAAAGCGAGGATTGGCCATTGCTTGCTCGACCCGGTAGTGCTTGCCCGCGAACGTGGGGCGATCGCCCCTGAGCATCGGCAGGATGACCTGCAGTGCCTCATCGAGTTTGTCGAACCGATCGGTGAACGTGCCGAACTCGAAACCGAGCTGATCATGCTCCAGCTTGAACCAGCCGGTGCCGATACCGAGGACCGCTCGCCCCGCGCTGATTACGTCGAGTGTGGTGATGGCCTTGGCCAGCAGCGTCGGGTTGCGATACGTGTTGCCGGTGACCAGCGTGCCCAACTGAACCCGTTCGGTGCTGGCGGCCAGCGCACCCAGCGCGGTATAGGCCTCCAGCATTGGCTGGTCAGGGCTGCCCAACATGGGCAGTTGATAGAAGTGATCCATGACGAAGACGGAGTCGAAGCCGGCCGCCTCGGCCTCTTGCGCCTGCGCGATCATGGTGGGAAACAGCTCGGCGACGCCGGTGCCGTAGGAAAAGTTGGGAATCTGGAGCCCGAGTCGAATGGTCACGTCATCGACCTTAATCGGCGGTTCCCCTGGATCGCCCGCGCCGAACTCCTCAACGCGGCTCGTCCCTCACCGCTTGATCGTCGTCCGATCAGCCGAAGTTCGCCAGTGCGCCGTGACTGACATGCACCGTCTGGCCAGTGATGTGACGTGCGGACGGAGTGGTCAGGAACAGCGACAGCCGGGCGATTTCAGAGCTGACCGAAGGCGGGTTGGTACCCAGACCGTCGTAGCCGGGCTCGATCCCACGACCGGCAGCCACCGCATTGACGGTGATTCCCCTGGTGCCGAAATAGCTGGCCTGCCCGGCGGTCCATTCGGAGATCGCGGCCTTGACGGCGGCTTGGGCACTGCCTTCGACGCCTGGGTCGGGGATGACCGTGACCACGGAACCGCCCGAACGTAGATGGTCACCCAAGACCTGAACCGTCAGCACCGTCGAGACCAAGTTCTTGTCGAAGATGCCTCTCCACACCGTCGCGTGGTCAGCCAGCGTGAAGGTGCGCGGATCGCGGTCATCGCTTCCCGAGATCGGTACGTTGACGACTGCGTCCAGGTGAGCGGGGAATTGACCGTGTGCGGCTGCGATCGAGGCCGGATCGGCGTTGTCGAACACGATCAGCCGGGCCTCGCTGAAGTCAAGGTCTTTTGCGGTGACCGCAAGGTCTGCGCGTCGGCTGCCTGCCAGAACTACGCTGTGGCCGGCGTCGCAGAAGCCCTTCGCCACGGCACGTCCCAGATCGGTGTCGCATCCTGTGACCAGTACGTCCATCGTCGGCCCTCCTGCTGTCGTGTTCGACGCTGAACTCAGCGAGTGCGGCCAATGTTACTGGACGGTAAGTACAGGGCGAAACCGCGACCCGCGGAGGCGCCGACGGTCTCCGCCACGCCACACGTAACAGCGAGAACGGTCGCCACGATCAAGAGTTTGACACTGCAGACAGATCCCGTTCCGCAGAGCGGACGCCGTCCCCGCGCGACGCGCGGGGACCTTCGTGGTTCAGCAACTCAGACAATGCATGCTGTGCAGGTTTTTTGCGATTTTCAGCAATGTCTCAGTTTGATACTTAATGTGCAACCAACACTTGCGTCACGGCGGTAACACGGTAGTTTCTTCCCCATGGTTCAGCCAGACGCAAATGCCCACCGCCGTAAGAGTCTCCCGAAGACGGGGCTCACCGGGTTGGCGGGCGCCACTACCGCAGCGTTGACGGCAGCGCTCATCCTGCCCATGGTCGCTCAAGCGCAGCCCGCACCGCCCCCGCCGCCCCCTCCGACGACCGCCGTCGAGGGCGCACCACCACCGGCCGACCCCAATGCACCACCCCCACCGCCGGCCGACCCCAACGCACCCCCACCGCCGGCCGACCCGGACGCACCACCACCGCCGGGGCCGGAGCCGGGTCGCGTCGACAACGCCGCGGGTGGCTTCAGTTACGTAGTCCCCGCTGGTTGGAAAGTGGCCGACGCGACCCAGCTGTCCTATGGGCAGGCGCTGCTCACCAAGCTCCCGCCAGAAGGTGCACCGCCGGATGCACAGCCTCCCAGCGACACCAGTGTGCTGCTCGGCAGGCTCGACCTGAAACTGTTCGCGGGTGCAGAGACCGACAACACCAAGGCCGCCCAGCGGCTGGCCTCGGATATGGGCGAGTTCTTCATGCCCTTCCCGGGAACGCGGGTCAATCAGCAGACGATAGAGCTGGATGCCGCAGGTATGCCCGGTGTGGCGTCCTACTACGAGGTTGAGTTCACCGACACGGCCAAGCCCAACGGTCAGATATGGGCCGGCGTCGTGGGCGAACCCACCCCGACCGGGACGCCCCGCGGCCAGCGGGCACCCGAACGGTGGTTCGTTGTCTGGCTGGGCACCGCGGCAAGCCCGGTTCCGCAAGGCGAAGCGGTGACACTGACCAACTCGATACGTCCATGGACGCCCCCGGTGACACCGCCTCCGGTAGACCCGAACGCGCCACCGCCACCGCCGGCGGACCCGAACGCGCCACCCCCGCCGCCGGCGGATCCCAACGCGCCACCCCCACCGCCGGCGGATCCCAACGCGCCACCGCCACCGCCGGCAGATCCCAACGCGCCACCCCCGCCGCCGGCGCCGGCTCCGGTAGGGGTGCCGGTACCGGTAGACCCGGCGACGGCTCCGGAGATGTTGCCGCCTGCATAACTTTTCGTATCCGTTTGTGCGGCCAAACCGTGATCTGCTGCGAGTATAAGTAGGGCATGGTTCGGTAGCGACCGCTGCGAACCCGGCTGGCAACAGGCAGGAGCTTCCCATGGAGATCGTTGCAGCGACCGAATTCCTCGCGCGTTCGTCAACCCTGACGAGCGTTGGGTGGATCGGCTACATCATCATCGGAGCGATCGCCGGGTGGATTGCCGGAAAGATCGTCAAGGGTGGCGGTTCCGGCATCTTGATGAACGTGGTCATTGGTGTGATCGGCGCCCTCATCGGCGGGTTCCTGCTGAGCTTCTTCCTCGACACCGCCGCTGGCGGTTGGTGGTTCACCTTGTTCACCGCGATCCTCGGGTCGGTGATCCTGTTGTGGATCGTGGGCATGGTGCAGCAGAAGAAGGTCTAGCCGGCGACCGAGGTAGCTTCACAGCCGTGACCGGCCCGACCATGCGCGCATGGCAGGTACACCGGCCCGGCCCGATGCCGAGCCGGCCCCTCGTTCACGCCATCGTGCCGATTCCCCGGCCCGACAGTGACGAATTGCTCGTGGCTGTGCGCGCGTGTGGGGTCTGCCGAACCGACCTGCATGTCGCCGAGGGTGATCTGCCGGTACACCGGCCACAAGTGATCCCCGGGCACGAAGTGGTCGGGGAAGTCGTCGAGATCGGTACCGAGGCCCGAGCGCGGTTCGCCGTGGGGGACCGCGTCGGTATCGCGTGGCTGCGTCACACCTGCGGGGTCTGCATCTACTGCCGCCGCGGTCAGGAAAACCTGTGCCGGGCATCGCGCTACACCGGATGGGACGCCGACGGCGGCTACGCAGAGTTCGCGACGGTGCCTGCCGCTTTCGCCCTTCAACTGCCCGGGGGATACTCCGATCCCGAACTCGCACCACTGCTGTGCGCCGGGATCATCGGCTACCGAGCGCTGCTCCGCGCTCAACTGCCGGCCGGCGGCCGACTGGGCATCTACGGTTTCGGCGGTAGCGCTCATCTCACGGCCCAGGTGGCCTTGGCAACCGGCGCCGAGGTTCATGTCATGACGCGCGGGGCGAGCGCCCGCGAGCTCGCTCTGTCGCTGGGCGCCTCCTCCGCACAGGGCGCCAGTGATCCACCACCGGTATCTCTGGACGCGGCGATCCTTTTTGCGCCGGTGGGCGAGCTGGTGCTACCCGCACTGGAGGCATTGGACCGAGGTGGCACCCTGTCGATCGCCGGCATCCACCTGAGTGATATTCCGGCGCTCGACTACCAGCGCCACCTGTTTCAGGAGCGACAGGTTCGCTCGGTGACGTCGAACACCCGCGCCGATGCACAGGCATTCCTGCACTTCGCGGAACAGCATCGGCTGCAGGTCACCAGCCCGATGTACTCACTCGACCGGGCCGACGAAGCACTCGGCGATCTAAGTGCCGGTCGGATCGCCGGCGCCGCGGTACTGACCGTGTAGCACGCACGCTCCGCGCACAGAGGGAACCGAGGCACGCTGATGCCCGAAGGGTGTCAGGACAGGTGCCAGACCAGGGCCGCGGCCAAGGCGCCCAGCCCATTGAGCGACCAGTGCAGGGCGATCGGGGCAATGAGACTGCCGCTCCGGCGCCGCAACCAGGTGAACACGAAACCCGCCGCCGCGGTCACCAAAACAGCTCCGAGCACACCAGCGGCCATCCCGAACACTCCGCCGCCCAGAATCTTGGTGAAGCCGACATTGCTTGCGGTGAGCCCCATCGAGGTGGCGATATGCCACAGCCCGAACAACAGCGACCCCGCCGCCGCAACCCCGCGGAAGCCCCAGGCCCGGGTCAAGGCACCGTGCAAGACCCCCCGAAAGGCCAGTTCCTCCGGGATCACGGTCTGCAGTGGAATGATGATCATCGAGGCGATCAACGCGCCCGAGAGCGTCGCATAGTTGTTGTTGAGGAACATCGGCCGGGTCCACGGCAGCAGCGCTCCGACCGCGATCACCGCCGCGACCAGCGCGACAGCCGCGAGTGCGTAGCCGGCGCCGGACTTCCAGTGTTCACGACCCAACCCGATCTCCGACCAGCCGAGCCCACGCGAGCGGACCAGCAGGAGCAGCCCGACCGCGGCCGCGGGGACGACGGCGACATTCGCCCATGGCGTGGTGAAGTGGGCCAGCAAATTCGTCAGCGCCAGCACGACGACGACGATCGCGATGTCGACGTAGATCCGAAAATGATGCAGCGCGGACAGCTGGGCCACCAGGGGGTGGGCCTCATGCGGCGCGACGGCCACGCTGACTTCTGACATAACTGTGCCAGCGTACCGGCATTTCACATCTGCGCAGCTCAGCTGTGGCCCTTTTCACCGACCTAATTCACCAAAGATGTCCGCGAGAGATGTCCGCGAGCTTCGCCGTCGCACCCCGGTGCTGTACCCGGTGGCCCGAGCAGTGATTCTCCGGGCACCGTTATGGTGATCAGTCACCGGCAGCAGCAGAAGGGCAGGACGGTCGATGACCGAGGGAGCATTGCTGACCGCCGTACGCGTGCTCGATTTTTCGTCGGGACCCGGCAACGCCGTCGGCAGGCTGCTGGCCGACCTCGGCGCCGACGTGCTGACGATCGAACCACCTGGTGGCACACCCGTCCGGCGCGCGACCCCCAGGGTGGCAGGGGCCAGCATCGAGTTCCTGCTGAACGATGCGAACAAACGCTGCGCCGAACTGGATCCGGCCCAACCAGCGGACCGCCAGGTACTCGTCGAACTCGCCGGCGGTGCCGATATCGTCATCGATTCCGGAAGCCCCGGCAGTGCGGCGGCGTTCGGGACATCGCTGAAGTCCCTGGCGGAGCGATTCGGCCATCTAGTCGCACTGTCGGTGACCGACTTCGGCACCGTGGGGCCCCGCTCGTCCTGGCTCGCGACCGATGCGGTGCTGTACGCCATGTCATCGGCCCTATCCCGCACCGGGCCAACCGCGGGCACTCCGGTATTGCCGCCCACCGGTGTCGCGTCGGGGACCGCGGCCGTACAGGCCACCTGGGCCACTCTGGTCGCTTACTACGATCGATTACGTTGCGGAAAAGGAGAATTCATCGATTTCTCCCGATTCGAGGGAGTCGTACAGGCTCTCGATCCAGCCTTCGGCGCCGAGGGACAGGCCGCCGTCGGCCTCAAAACCAGCAACCAGCTGTGGCGCGGGCGCCCCCGCAACCAGCAGATCTACCCGATTTTCGAGTGCCGCGACGGCCATGTGCGGATCTGTCTGTTGTCAGCCCGTCAATGGCGGAACATGCGGGCCTGGATGGGCGAGCCGGAGCAGTTCTCCGACCCCACTTTCGACACCATCGCCGCGCGCTACGCCGCCTCCGCAGAGATCAACGCCGCGATCGCCGAGTTGTTCGCACCGGAGACCATGGCGTCACTGGTCGCACAGGGCCAGGCACGCTCTGTGCCGATCGCCGCGGTGCGGACACCGGCAGAAGCCCTGTCAGCTGAACACTTTCGGGCGGTAGGCGCCTTGTCCGACGCCGAGGTGACTGCGGGTGTCACCGTCACCATTCCCGTCGGCCCGCTGGTGATCGACGGTCGTCATCACGGGTACCGCCGTGGGGCGCCGGACGTAGGGGCCGACCCGCCCGAGTGGACGGCACCGCGGTCCGCACCCGCGGGTCCGGTCGACGAGGCGGCCAACCGACCGTTCGACGGCCTCCGGGTTCTCGACCTCGGCGTCATCGTCGCGGGCGGTGAGCTGGGCCGACTGTTCGCCGATCTGGGCGCCGAGGTGATCAAGGTCGAGAGTCCGGCGTACCCCGACGGGCTGCGCCAAGCACCGCCGGGGATGCCCATGAGTAGGTCCTGGGCGCTGACACACCGCAATCAGTCCAGCCTCGGCCTGGACCTGCGGCAGCCCGCCGGCGCTGACCTGTTCAGCCGACTGGTACGCGGTGCCGACGCCGTGTTCGCCAACTTCAAGCCGGGAACCCTGGCAGCCCTGGGATTCTCCTATGACCGGCTGCGCTCCCTGAACCCCGGAATCGTACTGGCCGAGAGCAGCGCGTTCGGGGACCGCGGACCGTGGAGTGCACAGATGGGCTATGGCCCGCTGGTCCGGGCGGCGACGGGTGTCACTCAGCTATGGAGCTCACCAGACGCAGAGTCGGGCCGTTACTACGACGCGACGACGATATTCCCCGACCACCTGGTGGCCAGACTCACCGCGGTCGCCACCCTGGCCGTGCTGATCCGTCGCCGTCAGACCGGCGCCGGGGGACATGTGCACATTTCTCAGGCCGAGGCGGCGATCAACCAGCTGGCAGCAGCCTATGTCGCCGAATCAGCAAGGGCTGCAGGCATTCCGATTGTCGAAGACGAAGCAGTCCATGCGGTGTTCCCGTGCGCAGGCGACGATCAGTGGTGCGTCATCTCGATGACATGCCCGGCACACCGGACAACGCTCGCCGGCGTGGTCGGGCGGGTGGAGCTCCCCGAAGACCGGCACGAGCTGATCGCAGCGATCTCGCAGTGGACCGCGACCCGGGACAAGGACGAGGTCGCCGCGCAGCTCCAAGGCCTCGGCGTTCCCGCGGCGCCGATGAACCGCGCGGCCGATCTCGTCGTCGACCCGCAACTCGTGTTCAGACGGCTGTTCACCGAGCTGACGCATCCGCTTCTGGAGGTTCCCGTCCGCACCGAGACCGGCCCCGCGCCGTACACCCGGATCCCCAAAGCGCCGATGCGGCCCGCGCCGATGCCCGGCGAGCAGACGCGCACGATCTGCCAGAAGATCCTCGGGTTGAGTCCCGAACAGATTGACCGGCTTATCGCCGACGGAGCGCTGTTCACCCACCAGAATCAACGCTAAGGGAGGCCAGTTCGATGTCCCTCGACCCCAAAACTCCAGTACTCGTCGGCTACGGACAAATCAACCAGCACACCGAGAATCCCGGCGTCGAACCCGTCGACCTGATGGTCGCGGCCGCGCAGGCCGCCGCCGGCTCCCGGGTGCTCGAGTCGGTCGATTCGATCCGCATCGTCAACCTGCTCTCGTGGCGTTATCGGGATCCGGGGTTGCTACTTGCGCAGCGCCTGGGCGCCGACGAAGCCACGACCCGCTATACCGGCGTCGGCGGCAACGTGCCGCAAACCCTGGTGAACCGGGCCTGCCTGGACATCCAGCAGGGCAGCGCCGATGTCGTTCTGATCGCCGGGGCGGAAGCGTGGCGGACCAGAAGTCGGCTACGTGCCTCAGGAGCCAAACCGGACTGGACGCGGCAGGACGATTCGGTACCGATCGCGCCGGGTTCCGACGAGGCGGTACCGATGGCCGGACCCGCCGAGATTCGCATCAACCTGGACCGGCCCTCCTACGTCTATCCGATGTTCGAGCAGGCGCTGCGGATCGCCGCCGGTGAGACGCCTGACCAACATCGTCGTCGTCTCGGCGAGCTGTGGTCTCAGTTCAGCACGGTGGCCGCGACCAATCCGCACGCCTGGACCAGGCAAGCGCTGAACGCCGACCAGATCTGGCAGACCGCGCCCAACAATCGCATGATCAGCTGGCCCTACACCAAGCTGATGAACTCCAACAACATGGTCGACCAGGGCGCGGTACTCATCCTGGCGTCGGCCCAGAAGGCAGGCCAGCTTCAGATCCCCTCGGAACGCTGGGTTTTCCCGTACGCCGGGGCCGACTCACACGACACCTACTCGATCGGGGAGCGGGCGCAGTTCTTCACCTCACCGGCCATCAGAATCGCCGGCCGGCGGGCGCTGGAACTTGCCGAATCCGGAATCGACGAGATCGAGCTGGTTGATGTGTACTCCTGCTTCCCCTCGGCGGTTCAGATCGCCGCCCGGGAGCTCGGTCTACCGGTCGGGGATCCGAGTCGCCCGCTGACCGTGACCGGCGGACTGACTTTCGCCGGTGGCCCGTGGAACAACTACGTCACCCACTCCATTGCCACGATGGCCGAGCAACTTGTGTCACGACAGGGAGGCAGCCGCGGCCTGATCACCGCCAACGGCGGCTACCTCACCAAACACAGCTTCGGCGTGTATGGGACCGAGCCGCCCAAGCATGAATTCCGTTGGGAAGACGTCCAACCCGCTGTCGACCTGGAGCCGACACGCACGGCTCTGGTGGGCTGGAACGGAGTAGGCACGGTCGAATCGTGGACAACGCCGTTCGACCGCGACGGACAGGCCGAGAAGGCGTTTCTAGCGGTGCGGACGCCCGAGAACGCCCGGGTGCTCGCCGTGATCACCACCCGCGCGGAGGCGGAGGCCACCGCGCGCAACGACATCGCGGGCGCCGCGGTCCAGGTACATGCCGACGGGACGGCCTCGTTGGTGTAGTCCGGTGGTGTAGCCAACGGCGATCAGGCCGCACGCCGGTCCGCAATGGTGGCCGAACCATGCCCCAGAGACCGGATACCTGGCAGACACAGCCAATGTCAGAAACAGCAAGGAGCCTGCCGTTCGGGGGAAACGGCAGGCTCCTTGGTTCTGGGCGTGATGGTTACTAGGCCGTGTTCTGGGCTCCCAGCACGCGCTGAATATCTGGCTTCATCTGCTGCAACTGCTCACCCCAGTAGCCCCAGCTGTGCGTGCCACTCGACGGGAAATTGAAGACCCCGTTGGTGCCGCCCGCCGCGATGTATTTGTCACGGAAGCTGATGTTGGTCCGCAAGGTGAATCCCTCCAGAAATTGCGCCGCCACCAGATTCTGGGTCGGGGTTCCGGAGTCCAGCTCAGACGGAATTCCGGTGCCACAGTAGACCCAGATCCGAGTGTTGTTGGCCACCAGCTGCGCAATGTTCACCATCGGATCATTGCGCTTCCAGGCCGGGTCCGAAGACGGACCCCACATGCTCTCCGCGTTGTAGCCGCCCGCGTCGTTCATGGCCAGACCGATCAGCATCGGCCACCAGCCCTCCGACGGGTTCAGGAAGCCCGACAGCGACGCGGCGTAGATGAACTTCTGCGGGTAATAGATCGCATAGTTCATCGAAGCGCTACCGGCCATCGAAAGACCGACCACCGCGTTGCCGAATTGCGACACACCCCGGTTGGCCTCCAACCAGGCCGGGAGTTCTTGGGTCAGGAATGTCTCCCACTTGTAGGTGTAGTTCTGGCCGTTGCCCCGGGACGGCTGATACCAGTCGGTGTAGAAGCTCGACTTGCCGCCCACCGGCATCACCGTCGACAGTCCGGACTGATAGAACCACTCGAATGCCGGGGTATTGATGTCCCAGCCGTTGTAGTCGTCCTGCGCCCGCAGGCCGTCGAGCAGATACACCGCGTTCGGCCCGCCGCCCTGGAACTGGATCCGGATGTCGCGATTCATCGCGTGGGAGAACACATCCAGGTATTCGACTGGAAGACCTGGCCGGGAGAAGGCTCCCGCGGTCGCCTGACCCCCGGCGAAGCCGATCAGCCCGGGCAGTGCTGCTGCCGCCATGGCCGCAGTGGCCAGCCGGCGCACCCACTTACCTCGAAACTTTTCTCTCAACTTCATAGCGGCAACCAACCCACCTTTCTGTACAAGTCCCGCGTGCGTCGCAAAGGTGCAGTCTCTTTGCACGGGTAATGCAACACGCTCCGGTTAGCTGAACAGCCCTGCGACACAATGAAACGACGTCGCGTTTGGCTAACGATTCCGACTCGGGCCGGACTCGCCACCAGGGAAAGCCGGGTCAGGGCAGGGGATCTCGGCGTGACAGCAAGATCTCGCCGGCCGACCGGTACCACGCTGACCGATGGCCAGCGGGACGGCCAGGGGCGTTCGACGCAGTCTGACTCGCCGCCATCCCGGTGGTGGTTGACGTCTCCGACAAACCACTCCCGCGGGAAGACTCCCCACCCCCGGGGCAGTGCCGGTACCCAAAAGTGTTCCAGGACAGAGTATGCGGAATCCAGAAGCCCGTCGCGGTACCCGAAGTTCGCAGACTTGCCGTCGCGTATCGGGAACCACGATGTGTCCGCGCCGACTGCCGCGCCACGGTATCGTGACAAGTCGGTTCCCACCTGGTCGAAGACACCGTCGAGCAGGATCCGCGGGCCTCGGTGGTGCGCCTGAGAGACACGGTGATCAAAGTCAGCATCGGCGCGGCCCGGACACGATTACGGTTGCGATCGCCCTGATTCCGCCGCGTGAGAGGCGGGGCAGCAAAAGGAGGTTGACAATGATCCGATGCATCCGATTGTGGACCGGGCAGGACGGCGCTTCCCATGTCGAACTCGGCACAATCGACATCCAGCCGGGCCGCAACGACGATCTGGTGTCAGCGCTCATGCCGGCCACCCACGTCACCGTCGAGGAGACTGCGGGTGGCGCAGCGCTGGCCTGGCATACCGCACCGGTTCGCCAGTTGGTCGTAACACTCACCGGGACCTTGTTGTTCACCACGCGCGGCGGCGAAGAGTTCACGCTGCATCCCGGTGAGGTTCTGTTGGCCGAGGACACCGAGGGTTCCGGCCACCAGTGGCAGCTGCTGGGCGCCGACCCCTGGCGCCGGATGTACATCGTGCTGACACCGGGCGCCGAGGTGCCGTTCGTACCGGACCGACGTGTGTCCTGATCCTGATCAGCGAGCCGCGGTGAGCCCGGGACTGATCGCGACCATCGAAAGGTGACGGGTGATGGTGCCGATCTCAGCGACCAGCACACGAGCCGCGCCGATCTCTGGCCCATGCTCGGAGACCGCCTCGCGCAGGCGCTGGTCCGCGTCGGCCAGCTCGGCGGTGTCCACGGTCCACGGCGATGCCGGTGTCGGCGGGTCACCACACAGCGACTCCACATACTCATCGACGGCCAGTACGAACTCCGGGCTCAACGCGTTGGAGAGATAGCCGGGTACGTCGCCGGGGACGTTGTCTTCCAACGTCGTGCACGCAGCCGTCACCGCATTCAGGGCGGTGCGATAGGAACTCAGCCAATGGCGCAGCTCGCGCGAGTCCATGCGAGTGGCACCGGCGGCAGCCTCGAACGCGGCACGGGCCCGGAATGCGGGTTGCCACGCTGCAGACGCGGCGTCAGCAGGGTTCTCAAGCTCGCGCACATAGCCCTTGATCACCGTTGCCGCGTAGTCGACCTCTGTCCGCAACAGTTCACCCGCCCGCTGCACCAGCCTGGTAAGAGCGTCGTCAGGCAACAGAACGTGGACGAGCACCGCGAGCACGCCGCCGCCGAGCGCGGCGAACAACAGCTCACCGAGAGTCTCGGTGTTGGCGGATCGGTCGATGTTGATCATGAACACGACGGACGCCGTCAGCGCCGCCGCCACTGCCAGGTATCCGTACCCTGCCACGGAGTAGCAGACAGCGAGCAGCAGGACAGCCAGCACCGCCGATGGCACCGGTCCTGGATGCAGCACGAACAGCACAGCGGACGCGGCAACGATTCCCACAACTGCGGCGGCCACCCGCCCCGCGCACCGCGTATAGGTGTGGGCGGTCTCCGGCCGAAGCACCAGCAACACCGTGAGGGGTATCCAATATCCCTGTGCCACAGAGGCGTAGCGCTCGATAGCGGAACCCGCGGCCATCGCAACGCTGAGACGAAGGGCGTGCCGAGACACCGGCGAATGCCAACCGAGATGGCTGCGGGTGAGGTCCAGAGCCGACCGCAGCGAGGTCTGCAGCTCCGGCCGACGGACGCGGAGCGTATCAGGAGAGGAAGGGACGAAATCCCCCAGCCGGATTGCCACCGCCTCGTGCAGCTGCATCGCGAGCCGATGCACCAGTGCCGAGTCCGGTCCGGACACTTCGGCGGCCACGCTATCCAGGCGGCGGAGGGTGACATCGGCATCGTTACGGGCCGACCGGCCCGTCTCGGCCACTGCCGCCAACGTATCGGCCGCCGTCATCAGGACGTTGGTCAGAGCTGGCCGGCCAGCCAACGCACTCAAGGTCGTCGCGATCCGTTCGGGCAGCCGGTACCAGTCGCGATAGCCGGCGGGACGCCGTCCGGTCTGGCCGTCGACGAAGGTGAAGGCGGCCCGCAGCTCGATCAGCGGCTCCATGTCGATCGGCGACCCTGCGCTGTCGGCGTCTTCGGCAAGCCTCCTTGCGTCGGCGGCCAGCGAGCGATAGACCGCGGCGAGCGCCTCCCGCTGCACCCGCCAGCGGTGCCGCGGCCAAATCGCGATGAGACCCGCCTGGACCAGGCCGCCTGCGACAACCAGCGCTGACGTACCCAACGTTGACGAAACTGCAGGCGCGACAGGCGCAGCGATGACCATCAGCGCGGTTGATCCCGCTGCGATCAATCCGGCCTGCGCTCCCAACGCCCAGGTCATCGCCGCACCAAAGCTCCAGAGGGCGACCGTCGCTACGAAGGCCGCCGAGTTCGCGGACGTCAGCGCGCCCAGCAGAGCCGCGAAGCCCATCAGCAGCGAAACCACGACGACGAGAGGTATGCGACCCCGCGGGCTGTCCTGCAGCGCTGCGGCACCGGCGATGGCGGCTGCGGCTGTGACGGTGCTGGCCGACCCCGGCGGACCCCAGTTCAGAGCGACCACCGCGACCGCAGCGACGCCGAACAGGCTGCGCACGATCGCAGCGAGGTCCGGCACTACCGGCAGCTTCAAGCCTGTGAGCACCCCTTCATTCTGGCCCGGGACAGGTTCACACCGTGGAGAAAGCCCTCATCACACTCGCCGTTCGGCGCCCAATCGCGAGGTCGCTGCAACCCCGTCGAGCCGTTATCTACTTGGCGCCGCGCTGGCGCCGACGACTACCCTGCAGCCGTGACACTGAAGATCAGCGACGACGGCCGGGTCCGCACCCTGCTTCTCGACAGGCCAGAGGCCCTCAACGCGTTCAACGAAGCGCTGTATCACTCCACCGCGACGGCCGTACGGGACGCCGACGACGACCCCGATGTGGCGGTGGTGCTGCTCACCGGCGCGGGTCGGGCGTTCAGCGCGGGCAACGACCTCAAGGAGATGCAGGCTCGTATCGCCGATTCCTCGCTGAGCCGCGAAGGCAGCCACTTCTCGACGATGATCAGCGCATTGACCGACCTCTCGAAGCCGCTCATCTGCGCGGTCAACGGTATCGGACTGGGCATCGGTACGACCATCCTCGGCTACGCCGACCTGGTCTTCATGTCGTCCACTGCTCGACTGAAGTGCCCGTTCACCAGCCTCGGTGTGGCGCCGGAGGCCGCTTCGTCGTACCTGCTACCGCAGCTGATCGGCAGACAAAACGCGGCGTGGCTGCTGTTGTCCTCGGAGTGGATCGATGCGGCCGAGGCCCACCGGATGGGAATCGCCTGGAAGGTCTGCGAGCCCGAGGACCTGATGCCCGAGGCGCGCAGGCACGCCGACATCCTGGCGTCCCGTTCGACGGCGAGCCTGATAGCCGTGAAGAAGACCATCGTCGACCCGTACCGTCCGGGAATCGCTGCGGCCAGCGATCGCGAGAATGCGCACTTTCTGGAGTTGCTCGGCGGGACCGCAAACGCCGCGGCGCTCGCCGAGTTCACCGGACAGGACCGGGTCTGAACCGTCAGCCGGTAGCGCTCTCCGGCGTGCATTCGGTGACTTCCAGATGCGCCGCGATGATCGCCCGCAAGGTGCGCCGACACCGACCGCAGTCACCTCCGGCGCCGCATGCCTGGGAGATCTCCCTGGATGTTCGCGCGCCGCTGGCCACGACCTCGTTGACCACGTGGCTCGTGGTTCCGGCACACAGGCAGACAAACATCGGTCCGGCTATCCCTGCTCGGTGACATTCAGCAGATGGGCGAACTTGCCCACGAAACGGGTGGGGTAGGCGCCCAGGCCCGCGTTGGTGATCCACTCGGCGGCCGCATCAGGGCGCTCGATCCACCGCCGCGCGCTGGCCTCGTCGGCGATCTCCTGAAGGATCAGCACCTCGTTGCCGTCATCGAGGGCGCGGTAGACCCAGATCTTGCGCACACCGCCCCGCCTGAAGCGCTCCAGACCATCGTGAACCTTGATCATCAGCGCGGCGACATCCTCTACCGAGGACATGACCCCTATGGTGACCCGACCGATCTTGCGCTCCGAGGTCGGCGCCTCGAGATCGATCTTCTCCACGACCTCACCACCGAAGATCGGCGGAATATCGTCGGCGCCGGAGACATTGAACCATTCGAAAATCGCCGGCGACCGCAGCACATCCCGAATCGAGTGGGCGTGCCGAATCCCGATGGTCACCAGTACTCGACAGGGTTCCCAGATCGACTCGTACAGCACGACGTGATGCGCGCCCATCAACGAGAGTCCGTCACGATGCTTGTTGAGCCATTCCCACATGTGATCGACATCGTCGGCATGGAAATCACAAGCCAGGATGAATGACTGCAGATCGTCGTCACCCATCGGATTACCCTGCCCATCTGAACCGAGTCTGATAATTAGCTCAGTCTAACCTTACTTAGCCTAGGCGGCCCAAGGGGGTTTGATCTGCACTCCGGGTAAGCCGCACCGAAAACCAAACGTCGGTGAAAACACGGCACGCGGGGCGGGGACAGCGCGCTACCGGTACTCGGTTTGCACTAGATCCACTCCAGTTTGCACTACATTGGAGTGATCGCACACAGCTCGTGCGGAGAACGCGTGCAATCACTTCATCAAGGTGTCGAGGAGTAACAATGCAAGGCGATCCGGAGGTTCTGAAGCTGCTCAACGAGCAGTTGACGAGCGAACTCACGGCGATCAATCAGTATTTCCTGCATTCCAAAATGCAGGAGAGCTGGGGCTTCACCGAATTGGCGGGGCACACGCGCAAAGAATCCCTTGAAGAAATGGTTCACGCCGAGGAAAT
The DNA here is from genome assembly GCA_022601135.1 of Actinomycetes bacterium. Taxonomy (GTDB): domain Bacteria; phylum Actinomycetota; class Actinomycetes; order Mycobacteriales; family Mycobacteriaceae; genus Mycobacterium. The sequence goes on from JAHZJB010000064.1 coordinate 89,055, forward strand.
CACCGATCGCATCCTTCTTCTCGACGGTCTGCCCAACTATCAGCGGCTGTTCTCCCTGCGGGTCGGCCAGACGCTGCGCGAACAGTTCGAGGCAGACCTCGCGATCGAATACGAGGTCGTCGCACGCCTCAAGCCCGGTGTCATCATGTGCCGCGAGAAGGGCGACGCCACCTCGGCGAAGCTTCTCGAGAAGATCCTGGCCGACGAGGAGTTGCACATCGACTACCTCGAAACTCAGCTCGAGCTGATGGGCAAGCTCGGCGATGAACTGTACGCAGCCCAGTGCGTGTCCCGCCCGCCCCAATAGAGCTTCCGGACACCCCGGCGCCGAAATGAGGCCGCGTACGATGCGGCCATGAGCCGAATCGGGGACTTCGCCGACGACGACGTCTCGGGTTTCGCCGTGAAATCGCCGGAGTTGGGCGCCGCAATGGCTACCTTCAGCCAGGCGGTGTACACGAAGGGCAGATTGCCAAAGCGTGTCCGGGAGGCCGCCCGAATCGTGATCGCGCACGCTAACGAATGCGTGGTCTGTCAGAACACCCGGGACTCCGAGGGCGAAGCCAGCGGCATCGACGAGGAGTTCTACGACCACGCGGCGCAGTGGCAGACCTGGTCCGGCTATAGCGACACCGAGCGCATCGCGATGGAGTTCGCACACCGATTCGCCACCGACCACACCGGTCTTCGCGAAGACGAGGGCTTCTGGGAGCGAATGCACGCCCATTTCGACGACGAGTTACTCACCGATCTGGCTCTCTCGTGTGCGATGTGGGTCGGTATGGGCCGCATGCTGCGGACCCTCGACATCGGCCAGAGCTGCCGGATCACGCTTTAGCATCTGGCGCGGCGACACCGAGGCTGGTAACGATGGCTGACATGGACGCCAAACCCCTCGCAGCCGCAGCGATCGCGCAACTCGAGGCGGATGGGGTCGCCACCTTGATCGGCACTGTCGTCAACCCGGCGGGGCTCATCCACGCCAAGACCATCCCACTACGACGGATGGGGGCTTTCGCCGATCCGGGACTCGGCGCGAGTCCGGTCTGGCACGTGTTCGCCATCGACCAGTCCGGCATTGTGTTTGGCGAATCGACCGGGGTGGTGGGGGACCAGCGGATCCGTATCGACTTGGGCGGCCTACGCATTCTCAGCGAGGGATTGGCCTGGGCCCCAGCCTCCTTCTTCCATCAGGACGGATCTCCGGACCCCTACTGTTCCCGTGGAGCGCTAGCCCGAATTCAGACCAGGTTGGCCGATGCCGGCATCGGGGCTCGGGTAGGGCACGAGATGGAGTTTGTGCTCGTAGGTCCCGCCGGCGAGTCCCTTCCCTCGCACCTGTGGGCGCAGTACGGCCTGGCGGGGGTACTCGAGTACGAAGGATTCATCCGGGACGTCACTGACGCCGCCACTGCCTCGGGCGTGGCCATCGAGCAGTTCCACCCCGAGTACGGCGCGAATCAGTTCGAGATATCGCTGGCCCCCGAGGAACCCGTGACGGCGGCCGACCAGCTGATACTGCTGCGCATCATCGTCGGCAGAGTCGCACGGCGGTATGGGATGCGGGTGAGCCTTTCCCCGGTTCCGTTCGCGGGAAGCGTAGGTTCCGGCGCCCATCAGCACTTTTCACTCACCCGGGCGGAGTCCCCGCTATTCGCCGGCGGTGAGCACTCGGCAGAGATGACACCGGAAGGTGCCTCCGCAGTCGCCGGGGTGCTGGCAGGCTTGGCGCAGGCTCAGGGCGTGCTGTGTGGCTCGATTCTGTCGGGGCTGCGCATGCAGCCCGGCCGGTGGTCTGGCGCCTACACCTGCTGGGGCACCGAGAACCGAGAGGCAGCGGTACGTTTTCTGCCCCAGGGACCGGCCAACCCGTACGGTGGCAACATCGAGGTCAAGGTGATCGACCCATCAGCGAACCCGTACCTCGCATCAGCCACGATCCTCGGTCTGGCGCTCGACGGTATAAACCGCGCGCTGGCCATGCCCGAGCAGGTAACCGTCGACCCCGCCACCCTGAGCGGGGCCGACCGCGCGAAGGCCGGCATAGACCCGCTGACACCGAACCAGTCCCACGCGATCGACGCACTCGACCGATCCGCACTGATGCGTAGTCTTCTCGGGAATCAAGTAGTTGACGCCGTAGTGGCGGTGCGGCGCTACGAGCATGACAACTATGGCGGCCTGAGCCAGGACGAGCTTGCCGAGAAGTTCCGCCTCGCCTGGAGCGTGTGAGTGACGGCACTGCGCGAGCACATCGGGGAAGTGCCTCTGGTCGATCACCATGTGCACGGTTGCTGGCTCACCCCCGGCGACCGCAGCCGGTTCGAGAACGCACTCAACGAGGCCAACACCGAGCCCCTGGCAGCGTTCGACTCGTCGTTCGACACCCAGCTCGGCTTCGCGGTCCGCGCCCGCTGCGGCCCCTTGCTTGGCCTGGCCCGCCACGCGGACGCCGAGGCGTACTGGCTGCGCCGCAGCGAGGTACCCGAGCCCAGCCTCGCCGAGCTGTTCCTGTCTGCCGCGAAGGTATCCGATTGGCTACTCGACACGGGATTCGCCGGTGGAGTAGCCACTCTCGAGGACATGGCAACTCTCACCGCCGGTGGGGTGCGGGAGGTGGTCCGGTTGGAGTCGATCGCCGAGAACGCCGCGGCCGCGGCGGGGGACTACATTTCGGCGTTCGACGACATCCTCTTGCGGCGGACCCGTGATGCGGTGGCCACCAAGTCGATCCTGGCCTACCGCGGCGGTTTCCCCGGCGACCTGTCCGATCCTTCCCCCGCTGAGGTCACCGAGGCCGCCGCCCGGTGGCGTCACGACGGCGGCCAGCGCCTCACCGACCGGGTGTTGCTGCGCTTCGGTCTGCACAGGGCGTTGCGGTTGGGCAAGCCGCTGCAGCTTCACGTCGGGTTCGGCGACCGGGAATGCGACCTGCACGCCACCAATCCTGTTCATCTTCTCGATTTTCTGCGGGTCAGCGGTGACACACCGGTCATGCTGCTGCACTGCTACCCGTATGAGCGAGAGGCCGGTTATCTTGCTCAGGCGTTCAACAACGTCTACGTCGACGGCGGCCTGGCGATCAACTACCTCGGCTCAAGCTCGGCCGCCTTCATCGGCCGACTGCTGGAAATGGCTCCGTTCCGCAAGATCCTGTACTCGTCGGACGGTTTCGGCCCGGCCGAGTTGCACGACCTGGGCGCTGCGCTGTGGCGCGACGGTATGGCTGCCACGCTGCAGCGGTTCGTCGACGCCGACGAGTGGAGCGAAGCCGACGCGGTGCGGATCGTCGACATGATCGCGCATGGAAATGCCCGGCGCGTCTACCAACTCGGCTGACCAACCGCACGCGAATAACCCGGCACACCCATCCGGCGGCGGCCAAGAACCCCGCTACTACCGCCTCTGACCAGCGGCGTCGAGCGTGGCGCTGGCGGATCGAACGGGTCGAAAGGGGCCGCACGAGCCGAGCGAACGACCCGTTGCTGCCCATTGCCCGATAAACCTGCCCCGTCGTGACTTACCATTCACCAATGTTTCGGATGTTCACCATCTTGGCGGCGATCGCGCTGGCTCTCGGCTCGACTTCGGCGGTGGCCGGCGCGCAGCCAGAAGAATCACCGTGCAGCTACGAACTGACGCCACCCATGGTGGCGAACGTGTCAGGCACCGACATGGTGACCGCAACGATCTCCCCGAGGGCCTGCGACGGGGCGAACATCATTCAGATGGTGGCTTGCATCCAGATGCAGGGCGGCCAGAGCGGCGGGCAGTGCGCAAGGTCCAACGGCATCCTGCCCGCGACGGTGTTCTACCAGCCCTATCACCCGGGCACGACATACACGACGACCGGACGCGGCTGTGCCGCGAAGGGGAACCCGCCGCAGAAATACTGCCAGGAGCACGGACCGCTCGCCGCCACGCTGTAGGACGCGGGTGGCGTTTCACGCTCGCCAGGTCACCGGCAGCCGTTTGATCCCATGGATGAATGCCGAGTGCAATCGGTCGGGTTCCTCGACGGCATGAATGTCGGGAACTCGACGGTGCAGTTCCTCGAAGACCACCGTGATCTCGCGGCGTGCCAGGTTGGCGCCGAGGCAGAAATGGGCACCGCCCCCGCCGAATCCGACATGCGGATTGGGATGGCGCCGAACATCGAACATCCACGGATCGGCGAATTTCGACTCGTCCCGGTTAGCCGAGCTGTACCACAGCGTGACCTTATCTCCCGCAGCCATTTTCACACCACCTAGCTCCACATCGCAGGTCGTGGTACGCCGCATGTAGGCCACCGGGGAACCCCACCGGATGATCTCCTCGACCGCGGTCGGCGTGACCGCCTGGTAATCCGACCACCAGATATCGCGCTGCTCGGGATACCGGCTGAGCGCGAGCACGCCGTGGCTGATGGCGTTGCGGGTGGTCTCGTTGCCCGCCACCACCAACAGGATGAAAAACGAGGCCACCTCGGCCGAGCTCAGCCGTTCGCCGTCGACCTGAGCCTGGACCAGGCTGGATGTCAGGTCGTCGCCCGGGCGTTCCCTGCGATCCTCAGCGAGCTGTTTGGCGTAGGCGCCGATCGCCATGGCGACCGAGACGAAATCGTCGTAGTCGGTGGCGATGTCGGGGTCGCCGAAGCCCAGGATCACGTTCGTCCAATGGAAGATCCGGCCATGGTCCTGCTCGGGTATGCCCATCATGTCGCAGATGATCTGCAGCGGTAGCGGGCCGGCCAGCTCCGAGACCAGTTCACCGTGACCATCGGGATGGGCAGCAATCATCTCCTCGACCAGGCGGCGCGCGCGTTGCCGCACCGAGTCCTCGATGAGTGTCAGCACTCTGGGGGTGAAGGCGCTGCGGACGATATTGCGCAGCCGGCTGTGCCGTGGGTCGTCCATCGCAATCATGGAGCCGAAATACTCGTTCAGCTCGGCGCTCTGGTCACCGATCGTGATGCCAAGCGCTGAACTGAAGATGTCGGGATGTCGGCTGGCATAGAACACGTCGTCGTAACGGGTGAGCGCCCAGTGCCCGGCGACCTCGGTGCCGGGGTTGTGGACGAAGGCACGGTGGAACGTGATCGGCGCCTCGCGGCGAAGGGTGGCGAACGCGCCGTCCCGGATGTCGTCGTCGAGACCCCAGAAGCCCCAATTGCCGAGGTCGATGTCAGAGAGCGGAACCTCAGGCGGTGCGACCCCATTGATTCGGTGCACGCCCGTTCTCGAGCCCATGCAGGCCAAGCGTAGCCTCACGGGCTGGCTTCGTGACCCTTTCCAAACACAGAGCAGGAGCGTGTTCTGCTTGGTGGGCGGCCCGAACGGTCGTGGGTCGCCCGAACCGCCTGCCGGGTGGCAGGTTGAGGCGTGAATATCGAAGCTAAGCCTGGCCCGGTGGTGAACTGGCGTAATCCCATGACACGGTTTTGAGGGGTGTCACGCGGATGTAAGCGATGCCCGGTCTCGGTGCGGTAGGCCACTCGGACTCCGGCACCCCTCGCGCCCGGGCGCCTGCTCTTGCGAGCTGAAGTGCTTCGCTTTCTTCGCGGACGATGTGCGCGTGACCCTGGAACATCACCCCCCGGATATCCGCCATCGTGGAGCCGTCTTCGAGCAAGATACTCACGTTCGGGTTCTTTTCGACGTTGGCAACCTTGCGTGTCCCATCCCGCACGCCCAAGATGATGTCGCGGCCAAGGCGAAAGTACCCAAGGGGCACGGTGTGCGGGAATCCGTCGGCGTCGATGGTGCTCAGCATGGCCCAGCTCGGACGACTATCGAGATACTCCACAATTTGATCGTCGCTGAATTTCCGCGGCATCGAACTAGGGTAGCAAGACCGAACCCGGCTCAATGCGTGGCGGTTCGGCGAAATCAGCTTTGACCTCTCGCTGCCTCCATGGGCGAAAATGCACTGTCGCGCAGAGGATTTGGACTAAGCGGCCCTCATACCAACAGCGGCACAATGACCAGCGACAACAGGGCCATGCCAGCAACGACCGGCCAAAGCGCACCGGCCAGGACAGCGAACGCTACGCGAGTGAGGGGCCTTCCTTCTGTGCTTGGATCGGACAACGGGATGGCGCCGCCGATCACTGCCAGTGCAATAACGAACGCGCCGCACAGGTACGTGACGAGCACTTGGATCACCTCAATCTGTTCGCAGGCTACTTCGCTCCATACTGCGGAGACACACTGTGCTCCAGCCAATGACGGCCTAAGCTCAACCTGTGGAGTTGGTAACGGAAAATGCACGGCTAGAACACTTTTCGGACTTGATCGGGCTATCTCTAGCCTGTCGGTCAAGCTGCCGCAGTTTCGACGCCCCTGAGCGAGGTCGACTTCTGTGGCACGACTGCCCAGATCAACGCGGATCACACCGCGGCCTCTGCCACTGAGTCGACCGGGGGCGGCGCGCCCCTTCGCTCAGCCCTCCGCGACCGCCTTGATGCGTTCAAGGGTCTTGCGCATGTCCCGAATGTTGCGGCGCCGTCGAAGCTGGCCGCCAAACACCGAATACAAGGCCGTCAGTGGGTTCTCGTCCAGCCGGAACGACTCGGTGACCTCGGTCACCGAACCCGACTGCCTCAACCGATAGTGCCAGTTGTTGACCGGCCGGTCACCGGCGAGCACCTCGAAGCCGAACTCCCGGCCGGGGTCGCAGGCCGTGACCCGACACGTCGTCCAGTAGACCGGGCCGATCTCGTTGCGTCGAACGTGCCCGCGGAAGCGGGCACCAAGTGCCGGACCGGTGGCACCATCAAGCCATTCCGCTTCGAACGTCTCCGGCGAAAACTTGCCGGTGTTGCGAACGTCGGCGATAAGCTCCCAAATTCGCTCTGCGGGTGCCGCCATCGAGATCGTCACCGAAGCCTGCATCCTCACGCTCCTCTCTTGCTTGACGACGTCACGCCGATTCGTCCACGGGTGCGGCGGTGGCCTGTTCGACGAGATCACCCCATGTTATCCCCGCTGGACTTGGGTACCCGATCCCGCAGCAATCACCAGCGCACAGCACAGCCTCGGCCGCTGGGCCCATGCCGTCTCATCTGACTGTTGCTCCACGGGACGAAATGGTGCTTCACTGGACCTGACAACCCGCGGACACTGTGTGGATTGCGCGCGACGACCACTCGGGCTCTCACGCCAGGCAGGGCCGGCCATCGACCATCATCGCCGAACCTCAAAGGCCTGAATCTTGCCAAGAATCACCGAAGACGCCCGGAATCTGGAACCCCACTTCGAAGACGTCCAGTCGCACTACGACCTGTCCGACGACTTCTATCGACTGTTCCTCGACCCCACTCAGACCTACAGCTGCGCATATTTCGAGCGCGACGATATGACCCTCGAAGAGGCTCAGATCGCCAAGATCGACCTCTCGCTGGGAAAGCTCGGCCTAGAACCTGGCATGACGATTCTCGACATCGGTTGCGGCTGGGGTGCGACCTTGCTGCGCGCGATCGAGCAGTACGACGTGAACGCGATCGGACTCACCCTGAGCCGCAACCAGCAGGCGCACGTCCAACGACTATTCGACCAATCGGCTCGCCCACGCAGCAAGCGGGTTCTCCTGGAGGGCTGGGAGCGGTTTCGCGACCCGGTCGACCGAATCGTCTCGATCGGAGCCTTCGAACACTTCGGGAGCGACCGCTACGACGACTTCTTCAGGATGGCCTACCAGGTGCTGCCCGCCGACGGCGCGATGCTGCTGCACACGATCATCAAGCCCAGCGACGCGGACTTCGCCGAGCGCAAGCTGCCGTTGACGATTACCAAGCTGAAGTTTTTCAAATTCATCATGGATGAGATCTTCCCCGGGGGCGAGCTTCCCAAAGTAGAGGACGTCGAAAAGCACGCCGCAAAAGCAGGTTTCGGGATCTCCCGAGTCCAGCCGCTGCGGTTGCACTATGCCCGCACGCTTGAGACCTGGGCCGCGGCGCTCAAGGCCCGCGAGGGCGAGGCCATCGCAATTCAGTCCCGCCAGGTCTACGACCGGTACATGCGGTACCTCACCGGCTGCGCTGAGCTGTTCAACGAGGGATACACCGACATTTGCCAGTTCACCCTCACGAAGGGCTGATATCTGGATGCGCACGCGCCGGCGGCCCCGGCTCAGCCTGGGCGGCATCCCGGCGTCGGGCCGCCATCCCCGCCAGCGCCTCGAACACCACTCGGTGCGCGGCGTTAACCGTCAATTCGGCGTGGTCGTAGGCCGGCGACACCTCGACGACGTCCACGCCGGCGACATCGTGCTCGTAGCAGAGTTGGCGAACCATGCGTAGCAGGTCCGCGCTCGTGATTCCGCCGGGTTCCGGGGTGCCCGTGCCCGGTGCGTGCGCCGGATCCAACACGTCGATGTCGACCGAGACATAGAGCTTGTCGGCCTTGGCGAGAGCCTCACCCACCGCGTCACGCATCACGTCCTTGAATCCACGCTCCCAGATTTCCTGCATGGTGTGCCACGTCATTCCCTGTTCGAGCATCCACTCGAATGTGTCTTGGGGTGGCCAGTATCCGCGCAGGCCGACCTGGACGAAATGCGTACCAGGTACGGCTCCGGATTCGATCAGCCGGCGCATCGGTGTGCCGTGGCTTGCCAGATTGCCCTCGATCTCGTCTGCGGTGTCCGCATGGGCGTCGAAATGAACAATGCCCACATTGCCGTAACCGTGCACATCCGCCACCGCGGTGGCGGCCGGCCAGGTGATCGAATGATCACCGCCCAGAATCACCGGAACGATGCCGCGCTCGGCGAGGGCGTGAACCCGTGCGCGAATGTTGTTGTGCGACACCTCAGTCTGACCGTGCGGGCAATAGGCGTCGCCGAAGTCGACGACCTCCAGCCAGTCGAAGATCTCCAATCCGAGGTCCAGGTGATAAGTGCCCGGCTCATAGGCTGCGGCCCGGATCGCGCGCGGCCCGAAACGCGCCCCCGGCCGATTGGTGGTCCCAATGTCGAAGGGCGCGCCCACGATGGCCGCGTCGGGTTTCCACCCGTCGAGTTGTTCGGCCTCGGTCAGAAAGGGTCGGTGGCCGAAGGACACCAGGCCGGCATTGGCCAGGTCGAGTTGCTCCGCCATCCCCGATGGAATCTCGCGGTGATGATCGTGATCGTGCCCCATGGGTAGACCGTACCGCTCGTCGAGTCACCGAAAGGCGCGATGTCAACTCGTGGCAGAACCGCTCAGAGCATCCCGCAACATCCCCGGAATCGGCCGCTTGGTCCAGTCCTCGGTGGACACCACGACATAGACGTTGTGGCCCTGCACGGCGATGCGCTCGTCGGCCCCGGCGGTCTTGCAGCGCACCCCGAATCCGACGGTGAAGCTGGTGGCTCCGATCCGCGTGCACACCGCGGTAACCCGCACCTGATCACGCCACCGCACCGGCGCCCGGAAGTCGATCTCGCTGTGCACCACCTGGAAGTCGTAACCAGAAGACACCAGATCCGGGTAGGTGAGACCGAGATCCTCGATAAGCCCGGTGCACGCCTCGTCGAACCAGGTCAGGTAGTGGCCGTTGAACACCACACCCTGCTGGTCGACCTCGGCGTAGCGGGGCACGATAGGCAGCGAAAACGCGCTCACACCGGCCACCCTAACCACCGCCGTGGGCGGAACTGGGATTCCATGGTGGTCCGCGAGCGCCGTCTCACCGCAATCGCGACTGGGCAACGGCGCCGCGCTGTACGACACTCGGGCAATGAAGCTCGTGACGATCGCCGATATCCACGCCGCGGCCGAGCGAATCCGACCCCATGTCGTACGCACTCCGCTGCTGGCCGCGCGGCGCGCGGACGACCATCGGCCGCTATGGCTCAAGCCCGAGAACCTGCAACCCATCGGCGCGTTCAAGGTGCGCGGCGCATTCAACGCGATCGCGGTCGCCGCGGCCACCGGGCCGACGCCGGCGGCGATCGTCGCGTACTCGAGCGGCAACCACGCACAGGCGGTGGCCTACGCGGCAGCCGTCTACGGACTGCCCGCCCACATCGTGATGCCCGAGGAAACTCCACGTGTCAAAGTTGATGCGACCCGCGGGTACGGGGCCGAGGTCGTGCTGTGTGCGGCCGGCGAGCGGGAAGCCGTCGCGGATCGGGTTGTCAACCAGACCGGTGGCACGCTGATTCCCCCGTTCGACCATCGCGATGTCATCGCCGGGCAAGGCACCATCGGTCTGGAAATTGCCGCTGACCTGCCCTTGGTCAGCAAGGTACTCATTCCTGTCAGTGGCGGCGGACTGGCTGCGGGCATCGCCGTGGCCCTCCGCGCGTTGTGTCCGAACACACAGATCATCGGGGTAGAGCCCGAACTCGCTGCAGATACGGCCGACGGGTTGTCCCGGGGCCACCGCGTGGGCTGGCCGGTCGAGGATCGCAACCGCACCATCGCCGACGGCCTGCGTTCCCAACCCTCAGATCTCACCTTCGCCCACCTGCAGCAGTTGCTGGACGGGGTGATCACCGTGTCCGAGGGCGAAATACGTTCTGCAGTAGCCGAATTGGCGTACCGGGCCGGGCTGGTCAGTGAACCGAGCGGGGCGGTGGCGCTGGCCGCATTCCGCAAGGATCCGACGCCCTCGTCAGGACCGACGGTGGCGATCGTTTCGGGCGGAAACATCGATCCGCAGCTGCTCCTGGAAATCCTGGCGGCGTCACCGACCGGCTGATTAGACAGGTGTGCAATTTCGGTTAGGTAACAAGTTGGCTAACAGGTAGTGTCACCCGGGATTGCGTCACCTTGTCCCGCCGGAGGACCGTGGACGCGAAAAGGAGTTGGACGCGCAAAGGAGTTTTTGTGGACGCGGTTCTGGGATTGTCGGTGACACCGTCTGGCGTTGGCCTGGTTGTGGTGCAGGGGCAGGACGCTGACGCGGCGACCATGGAAGGTACGGGGTTCGAGGTCGACAGCTGCGGATCGTCGAGCGCACTTCAGACATCCGAGCAGGCAGCTGCGGCGGTGTTGCGCGCCCAGGCGATCGCTGCCGGTCGGGGGCAACGGATGCGTTCCATCGGTGTGACCTGGAGTGACGAGGCCGACCCGGAGGCGTCATTGCTGCTGAAATCGCTGAGCGATTCTGGCTTCGACAACATCGTTCCGGTCCGGCTGTCGGAGGCCTCCGATGCGTTGGCCCGGGGCATCGCCGAGCTCACGGACTATCGGACCACGGCGGTTTGCGTCATCGAACCCGAACAACTCATCGCCATGGTGGTCCGGACCGATGTAGGTGCGGTTCAGACCGCGGTCAATCACACGGTCGTGACCGAAGAGGATCTCGTCGGCTGGCTGAGCGCGGTCTTCGCCCGGGCCGACTGGCAGCCTGAGGCGCTCGTGCTGGTCGGATCCGCCGAGGATCTCGACGGATTGCGGCCGGTACTCGAGGAAGCGCTCTCGGTGCCGGTATTCAGCCCTGCCACGGCGCAGCTCGCGTTGGCACGTGGCGCAGCACTGGCCTGTGCGCAGAACATCGATTTCCGGTTCGACGGCGCGGTCCGCGAGGCCGAGTTCGATGCCGATGCCGAGCGACCCATGCCTGTCGAGCGTCGGGCTCGTCGCCTTTCCCCAGGGGGCGCGGCAACCCTCCTGGCCGCTGGAGTGGTTACCCTCGTGGCATCGGCGTCTGCTGCGCTGGCATTGCAGGCCGCCCCGGAGCGTGCCGCGCCACAGCCCCGCCCGGCTACTGAGGCGTTCGCACACACGCCTCCACCTGTGGGCGGAACTGCACCGACAGCGCCGCAGACAGCCCCGGTACTCGAGGCTGCACCACTGCCCGCCCCCGAGGTCGGGCCGGCGCAGGCTCCCGAGCGCGTAGTCGTCCCGCAGGCCAAACTCATTGTCCGACAAGCGCCCATGGCCGACGCAACACCGCCGGAGGAATCCGCCACCTTCAATCAGCGGACCCGGCAGCGGATCACCAGCTTCGGTGACGACGCCGTCGATGATCAAGATCCGCCCTTCGACATCGCGCCGCCGCCGCTGCCGTAGTTTCGGCCGGCACCACAGAGAATGTGCCGTGAAACGTTCCGACACCTGCGGTCGATATCTGGTCAGAAGCGAACAGATGTCAGACTCCGATTCGCCGCGCGACCATAACGCCAGCGCCGAATGCGGACGACGAACTAGGATGGAAACGTGCTCGGCGCTTGTATTCAGCGAACTCACAGCCCGCACCGGGTCATGTCACGGCTGGGGGCGGTGATCGGTGCCCTCGTGCTGCTTGCCGGGCTTTCGGCACTCGGGCCGACCGCCACGGGATCGGCCTTGTCGACTTTACCGGCAACAGTCCAGAGCGTGTCGCCAGCGGCCGGTCAGACCGTGGGCGTGGCCCACCCCGTGACCGTCACGTTCACCGGCGCCGTCGATGACCGGGCCGCTTCGGAGCGAGCGATCACGGTGACGCCTGCGGGCATGTCCGATGCAGCCTCAGGCACATTCACCTGGCTCGATGATCACATCGTGGAGTGGACCCCGGCCGAGTTCTTCCCGGCGCACATGCCGATCAACGTCTCGGTCGGCGGGTACACCACCAGCTTTCAAACGGGTTCCTCGGTTGTCAGCGTCGCCGATATCAGCGCTTACTCGTTCACCGTGAGTATCGACGGTGTGACTGCGCGGCGGATGCCCGCTTCCATGGGCAAACCCGGGTTCGCCACCCCGACCGGCCGATTTAGTGCGTTGAGCAAGGAACGCAGGGTCACGTTCGATTCCCGCACCATCGGGATTCCACTCGATGACCCCGAGGGCTACCTGATCAAGGGGGAGTACGGCGTCCGAGTGAACTGGGGCGGCGTGTACGTGCATTCCGCGCCGTGGTCGGTGGGTTCCCAAGGTTACGCAAACGTCAGCCACGGATGCATCAACCTCAGCCCTGACAACGCTGCCTGGTACTTCAACACCGTCCGCATCGGCGACCCGATCATCATTCAGGCCTGAGCCGGCGCAGGGCGCGGGCCGCGCCGGGCCCGCCGACTGCCCGATCTAGCGCGGTTGCGCCCCGCCAATGTGCGCTGTAACGATTCCGCGGCTATAACGGATGCAACGAGTGAGAAGCGGCGCAACCGCGAAACCCGGAGGGAACATCGGTGAAGTTCGTACTCGGCGCAAAGACCGCGTGCATCGTTGGGGCGACGTCGTTCGCCACGCTGGTAGCTACCGCGGCGCCAGCCGCTGCCGAGCCCGCTCCGGCTCCGTCCCTACCAGCGCCGTCGCCGCTGCCCGAGCCCGCGTTGCCGCCAGCAGCCGAGGATTCCGCGCAAGCCATCACCAATGCTGCCGCTGAACCCCTCGTCGAGGGCGTGCCTCATTTACCAAGCCTGGAGAACCTTCCGCCGGGCACCACTGACACCCCGTTGACTCCTAATCAGCCGCGGCTGTCCTACCTGCGAGATCTGTGGCACGCGATGCGGACGCAGGAGGTCAGCGGTGGTGATGCCCTGCTCCTGCTGACCCAACGGCCCATGACTGCCGACGCGCCACGAGGACTGCCTACCGGACCTCAAACGCCGC
>JAHZJB010000065.1 GCA_022601135.1 Actinomycetes bacterium
GCGAAGTCACCGCAGCCGTCGTCGCCGGCGCCCTGAGCCTGTCCGACGGCCTACGAGTCATCACCCAACGCTCCACCATCATGTCCCGCCTCACCGGCCAAGGCGCCGTCGCGCTCATCGAACTCGACGCCGACGCAACGAGCGCACTGATCGCCGACCATCCCCGCGTGGAAATCGCCGGCTACCTCTCACCACGCCAAACCACCATCGCGGGCCCACCCGACCAAATCGACGCCATCATCGCAGCCCTCACCGCACAAACCACCTTCGCCCGCCGGGACAACATGCAGGTCGCCTCCCACACCGCCCACATGGACCCAGTACTGCCAGATATCCGTGCGGCACTCACCGGGTCGGATGGAATCAGTCCCCGCATACCCACGCTGCCGTTCATATCGACGGTCACCGATCCCACCGCCGACGGAGGTACGGAGCCCACACTTGATGCCGACTACTGGGTGGCCAACGTGCGCCAACCGGTCCGGTTCAGCCAGGCCATCACCACCGCGGCCGAAGACCACGGCATTTTTGTCGAGATCAGTCCGCACTCGACCCTTGGCCAGTCGATCGCCGACAACCTGACCGCGCCGGCCGGGGGCTCAAATCATCTGACAATCGGCACCTTGGCACGCGATACCGACGACACCGTGACGTTTCACACCAATCTGAACGCCACCTGCACCTCCCGGCCGCCGCTGACCGAACACCACGCCGAGCCGCACATCGCACTGCCCATCACTCCGTGGCACCACACCCGTCACTGGGTCGATCTCCCGCCGCGGCGCATGCGCCAAGGAGGACGAGCCCGCGCACTGCCGTCCGACAGTGCGGTGCCCGCGGAGTGGTTCTGTGAGCTGACCTGGCCGGTCAAGGACCTGCCGACACCGGTCGAGGCCCCATCGAAGCAGGCCCCATCGAAGCAGGAGAAGCACAGCAGCTGGCTGGTGGTCGCCGACGCCGCACTCGGAGCGGAAATGGCCCTCCTGCTGAGCGACCCCGACTATTCCACGGTGACGACTTCCACGGTGACGACACTGTCCTCGACGGCCGACGAGGCTGTGCTGGCGCAGGCCCTCTCCGCCGCCACCCACGTGTTGTACGCCCCTCCAGCCGGCGACAATGCAGACCCGCACGGGAATCTCGGGTATGACCTTTTCGAGGCGGGCCGCACCCTCGCCTCGGCGGCCGCCAAGAGCACGCGACCTCCGAAACTTTTCCTGCTGACCCGCAACGCCCAACCGATCGGCGAGGGCGAGCGCGCCGATCCCGCCCACGCCGTGCTGTGGGGCCTGGGCCGCACGCTGGCACTTGAGCATCCCGAGATCTGGGGTGCCGTCCTGGACATCGACGAGTCGGTCCCCGCCGTGGTGGCGGCACGATGTGTGCTGGCCGAGGCCGGCGCCGGTGACGGAGAGGACCAAGTCGTGTACCGCGCGGGCACCCGCCGAGTGGCGCGGCTGGTGCAGGCGCTGCCGCCGGCGACGACGCCTGAGTCGGAAGCCCTCGATCCCGGCGGTGCTCACCTGGTCATCGGCGCGACCGGCAACTTGGGTCCGCAGATCATCGAGCAGCTTGCAGTGATGGGCGCGCGTACCGTCGTGGCCGTGTCCCGCAACCCCGGTACGCGGCTCGACCCGGTCGCCGCCCGGCTCGCGCCCACCGGGACGAACGTCGTGACCGTGGCGGCCGACGCCTCCGATGAGGTATCCCTGAGCGCGGTGTTCGAACGCTTCGGCGTCGATCTGCCGCCGTTGGCGGGTATCTACCTCGCAGCGATGAGCGGCGGCCCGGTGACGCTGGCCGAGATGACCCACGACGACGTCGTCGCGATGTTCCGTCCGAAAATGGATGCGGCGGCGCTGCTGCACAAGCTTTCCCTCAGACACCCGGTGCAGCAGTTCGTACTGTTCACCTCGATCTCCGGGTTGCTTGGCTCTCGATGGCTGGCGCACTATGCCGCGACCACCACTTTCCTGGACACGTTCGCCTACGCACGTCGGGCCGCGGGCCTGCCCGCCTGCGCTATCAATTGGGGGCTGTGGAAGTCGCTGGCCGATGCCCAGGGGGAACTTGAGCGCAAGGCCACCCTGGAGTCGGGTCTGGAACCGATGGATGACGCCGTCGCGATCACCGCGCTACGGTCGTTCGTCGGCCCCCGGGCTCCGGCCCGGGCCACCGTCGTCGCCGCCGACTGGCCGCGGCTGGCCACCGCGTACCGCACCCGTGCACAGCTGCACATTCTCGACGAACTGCTGGCCGCCGAGCACGGCGGCGAGCACGTTGCGCTCTCGGCGAACACGAAGTTCCGGGAGGAACTGCGCGCGTCCGAGCCTGATGATCGCATCGAGCTGCTGACCGACCATGTCAGCGCCCAGATTGCCGCCGCGATGGGCCTGACCTCGCCACACAGCCTGGATCCGACCGTGGGTTTCTTCCAGTTCGGGATGGATTCGCTGATGAGCGTCACCCTGCAACGAGCGCTGAGCCAAAGCCTGGGGGAGGTACTACCGGCGTCGGTGGTTTTCGACTATCCGACCGCGGAAGCACTCACCGATTATCTGGCATCGATCCTTCCTGAGATAATCGAAGCTGCCGGTGCCGAACGTAGGGACTCCGGCGACTCGGTCGGCACGGACAACTCCGGCGGTGACAACGTCACAGAGGACGCCTACGACGACCTGGCCGAGGACGAACTACTTGCCAGACTGTCGGAAAGATTGAGTTAGAGCGCCATGACCCAGACATCGCCTGCATCGCCGGATCGCCGGGCGATCATCACCGAGGCACTGCGCAAGATCGACGACTTGACCGCCCGCCTGGAGACCGCCGAGAACGCCGACAAAGAGCCGATCGCCGTAGTCGGCATCGGCTGCCGCCTGCCCGGTGGAGTCAGTAGCGCCGACGAGTTCTGGACATTGCTCGTCGACGGCGCCGACGGCGTCATTCGGGTGCCCGCCGATCGGTGGGATGCCGACGAGTTCTACTCGCCGGACCACAGTGTGCCCGGCACAATCTGCAATCGGGAGGGCGGATTCCTGACGTCCTGGCAGCCCGCCGAATTCGACGCTGAGTTCTTCACCATCGCCCCGCGCGAGGCGGCCGCCATGGACCCCCAGCAACGGTTGCTGCTCGAGGTGGCCTGGGAGGCGTTGGAGAACGCCGGGATCAACCCGCGGAGCCTGCGTGGATCGGCGACCGGCGTATTCGTCGGGATGACGACCAGCGACTACTACCACTCGGTGGTGGGCAAGCTGAACCCCGAAGACATCGACCCCTACATCCCGTTCGGCAACGCACCGAACTTCGCCGCCGGCCGGTTGTCCTACTTCCTCGGTATCCGGGGTCCGGCCGTGGTCAGCGATACGGCGTGCTCGTCCTCGCTGGTCTCGATCCACCTCGCCTGTCAGAGCCTGCGGCGCCGGGAGAGCGACCACGCGCTGGCCGCGGGGGTCAACCTGATTCTGACACCGGAGAACAACATCGCCTGTTCGCGCTGGGGAATGCTGGCCCCCGACGGGCTGTGCAAGACCTTCGACGCCGACGCCAACGGTTACATCCGCAGCGAAGGATGCGGCGTTGTGGTGCTCAAGCGTCTGACCGATGCACTGCGCGACGGGGACCGGGTGCTGGCCGTGGTCCGCGGCTCCGCGGTCAACCAGGACGGCGCGAGCAGCGGGCAGACGGTGCCCAACGGGCCGGCCCAGCAGGAGCTGATGCGAAAGGCCCTGGAGACTTCACGGCTGGCGCCCGCCGACATCGATTACGTCGAGGCACATGGCACCGGCACCTCACTCGGCGACCCGATCGAACTCGATGCGCTCAGTGCCGTCTACGGGGACCGCCGAGACTCCGCGCCTCTGGTGCTGGGATCGGTAAAGACCAATCTGGGCCACCTGGAGTCAGCCTCCGGTGTCGCCGGATTCATCAAAACCGTGCTGAGCGTGCAGCACGGCTTCATTCCCAAGCAGCTGCACTTCAAGAAGCTGACACCGCAGGCGGGCGAAGGCGCGTCCCGGTTCCACATCGCCGCGCAGCCGCTGGACTGGCCGCCGGTGGACCGGCCTCGCCGCGCCGCGGTGTCATCGTTCGGTGTCAGCGGGACCAACGCTCACCTGGTGGTCGAGCAGGCCCCTGACAACGCCACCGCGACAGAAGACGCAGCAGCACAACCCGATCCGCCGGTGAGCACGCTGGTGATCACGGGGAAGACCGGGCCCCGGATCGCTTCGCTGGCCGGCAGGCTGGCCGACTGGCTCGACACCCCGGAAGGCGCTGCCGTCAGCATCGCCGATGTCGCGGACACCCTGAGCCGCCGGCGCGCCCAGCACCCCAAGTTCGCCACGGTCGCGGCCTGTGACCGCGCACAGGCGGTTGCCGGGCTGCGTGCGCTGGCCGGAAACTACCCGGCGCCCGGCGTCGTCGCCGCGCACGAGGGACCGTGCGGGTCCGGCTCGAATCAAGGCGCGGTGTTCCTCTACTCGGGGCAGGGCTCGCAGTGGGCCGGGATGGGACAGCGCCTGCTGGCCGATGAGCCGGCCTTCGCTGCCGCCGTCGACGAGCTGGAACCGGACTTCGTTGCCCAGGTCGGCTTCTCTCTGCGCGACGTGCTCACCTCCGGTCAGGCCGTCGTCGGGATCGATCGAATCCAGCCGGTACTGGTCGGCGTGCAGCTGGCGCTGACCGCGCTGTGGCGCTCCTACGGCGTGAAACCCCACGCCGTGATCGGCCATTCGATGGGCGAGGTAACCGCAGCGGTGGTCGGCGGTGCGTTGAGCCCCGCCGACGGCTTCAAGGTGATCGCGACCCGGTCGCGACTGATGAAGCGGCTCTCCGGGCAGGGCGCGATGGCACTGCTCGAGCTTGACGCCGCCGCGGCCGAGGACCTGATCGCAGGGTATCCAGGCCTCACCGTCGCCGTGTACGCCTCGCCGCACCAGACCGTGATCGCCGGGCCGCCAGATCAGGTCGACGCCGCGATTGCCGCGGTGGATGCCCAGGACCGGCTGGCCCGCCGAGTCGACGTCGACGTCGCGTCCCACCACCCGATCATCGACCCGATATTGAGCGACCTGCGCACGGAGCTGGCCGATCTGCAACCCCGGCAGCCCGGAATCCCGATCATCGTCACCACCGATCAACGACCCGACGACGGCTCCTGCGTCTTCGACGCTGAACACTGGGTGGCCAACCTGCGCAACCCGGTGCGCTTCGCCAGGGCGGTCGCCGCGGCCGGCGCCGAGAGCTCACTGTTCGTTGAGGTGAGTCCCCATCCGTTGCTGGGTTACGCGATCAAGGACACGCTGGCCGAAAAGCACCATCACAGCATCGCCACGCTGCAGCGCGATGCCAACGACACGTTGGCATTCCGCACCAACTTGAACGCCACGCACACGGTGCGGCCGCCCATAGTGCCCCAGCGATCCGGCCCGCGGGTCCAGATCCCTGCCACGCCGTGGCATCACACACACCACTGGTACCAACCGCACCCGAAGCCCCAACTGTTGCAGCGGAACGATTTCAGCACAGCATCTGACCCCGCAGCAGCTGACGCCGCGACCACGTCCGACGGCGGATACCACGAGTGGTCGCACCGGCTGAGCTGGCCGGTGCGCGAACTGGGCCCGGCCGATGCAGACAGCTCGTGGCTGGTCCTCGCCGATGAGTCCGGCCCCGACCTGGCGCAGCTGCTGGGTCCGAACTCGCGGGCTCTGCCGCTGTCGACCCTCAACAACGATGGGGCGGCCGAATCTATCGTCGGCGCGCTGCACGCCCTAGATCAACACGCCATAGATCAGGTGGTCTACGCGCCGCCCACCCCGACGGGGCACCTCGACGCCGCGGCGAGCTACCGCGTTTTCGGTGAGCTGCGCCGTTTGGTCGTCGCACTGGCTCAAGTGACTTCGGCGCCGAAGCTCTTCGTCGTCACCCGCAACGCTCAGCCGGTCTCTGACGGCGACCGGGCCAATCCCACCCACGCCGTGCTGTGGGGGCAGGCGCGAACACTGGCTCTAGAACACCCCGAGATCTGGGGCGGCGTCATCGACGTCGACGACACGGTTCCAGCCGAACTGCTCTCCCAGTACCTGCGCGCCGAGGCGGCCCAAACCGAGGCCGACCGTGACGATCAGGCCGTGTACCGCGGCGGCGTGCGCCGGGTACCGCGCTTGAAGCCCCAGCCACTGCCGGCCGTCCCGCTGACCAGGCTGGAGAGCGGCACCAGCCACCTGGTGATCGGCGCGACCGGCAACGTCGGACCGTATCTGATCCGCCAACTCGCCGACATGGGAGCCTCGACCGTTGTCGCGGCTTCCCGGCGCGGCACCGGGTTGGCCGACCTCGCCGCCGAACTCGCTGCCGAGGGAAACACGCTGGTCGAGATCGCCGCCGACGCCGCCGACGAGGACTCGATGGCGACGGTGTTCGAACGCTTCGGCGCCGACCTGCCTCCATTGGAGGGCATTTACCTCGCCTCCCTGGCCGGCGGCGAGGCGCTTCTCACCGACATGACCGACGAGGACCTGAACCCGATGTTCCGGTCGAAGATCGACGCCGCCGCGGTGCTGCACAAGCTGTCATTGACCACGCCGGTCCGCCATTTCGTGCTGTTCTCGTCTATTACCGGTCTGCTCGGATCGCGCGGAGTCGCGCACTACACAGCGGCCAATGCGTTCTCCGACGCGTTCGCCTACGCGCGTCGAGCGCTCGGTCTGCCCGCGACGGTGGTGGACTGGGGCCTGTGGAAGTCGTGGTCGGACGCGCAGCCGCAGATGAAGGCGGCCGGTCTGGAGCCGATGCCCAACGATGTCGCGATCCGGATGCTGCCGGCTGTGCTGAGCCCTGATGCCGCCGTCCAACAGGTCCTCGCCGGAGCCGACTGGGGCCGGCTGGCCGACGCTTACCGCATGCGTGCCGCGGTGAAGGTGCTCGACGGTCTCGTTGCCGCACCCGATGCCGCAGGTGGGGCCGCTGACGACGAACTCGACTCGCTTGTGGCGCCCACCTGGGGAACGGTGCTGGGCCAGCTGGTGAATAGCACCACCCACCAACAGCTCTGGCGCGCCCGTCTACTGCCGGACGCGCGGCCGTACCCGGTCGCGCACCAGGTTCGCGGCGTCGACGTTGTGCCCGTTTCAGTTCTGCTGCAGACACTTTCGACAGCGGCGGCGCAGCTTGGCGGCGCGACCATAGGTACCGTCGGTTTCGAGTACCCGATCGTGGCCGACCAGCCGAAGGCCATCCATGTGGTCGCCGACAAGCACGGCGAGGTCACCAGGCTGACGGTGTTGTCGTCTTCAGGCCCCGGCACCCCTGAGCAACGCTGGACCAGGCACGCCAGCGCCGAGCTCATCGAGGTACCCGATGCTGCGCCACAGGGTGACCAGAGTCCCGGGACCGAGAAGTTCGACGATGCCTCAATCGACGCATTGCAGCAGGCATGGGGAGTTCAGGGGCAGCCATTCTCCTGGACCGTCACCGAATGCACGGCCACCCCCGCGGGGGTACGCGCTGATGTCGAGCTGCCCGGCGCGTCGGGGCCCACCGAGTCCGCGGCTGCGCCGTTCATCGACGCTGCGGTGTACGTCGCCCGGCTCGCCGACGCGGCCAACGAGCAGCTATTGCTGCCCGCGACCGTGGAGAGCATCGGGGTGGCAACCGAACTGACGGCCACCCACGCCGTCGTCGAGGTGTATCGCCGGGATGGGACGACCGACGGGCTGGTGGTGGACGTACTGGTCAAGGCGCCCGACGGCACAACATACGTGGACATCCGCGGACTCGCCTATGCCCCGATGGAGTCCGCGCCCGCACCGACTGACGACGAAACCGCTTCGACCACAGTGGAATTCGTCGACTGGTCGTCGATGACGCGTAAGGAGTCGGTGGCTGAGCTGCGGGTGCGACTGCGCGCCATCCTGGCTCGCGAGTTGGGGATGCCAGACGATGCAGTCGATTTCGACATGCCGTTCCCCGAACTGGGGCTCGATTCGATGATGGCGATGAACTTGCTGCGCGACGCCAAGAAGCTGGTCGACATCGACCTGTCGGCGACCATGTTGTGGAACCATCCGTCGATCTCGCAGATGTCAGAGTTCGTGGCCGATCTGCTGGCGCCGGCCCGCCAGAACGGCCCAGCCGAACCCCATGCCGAATCCGTGGCCGAAACCCAGGGCGCACCCGAGGGGGCCGAGGAAAGCTCCGGCTCGTTCAGCGTGCTCGATGAGCTGTTCGACAGCATTGAATCTCAAGCCGATCCGGCCACTGCCGGTAGTGAGGGCGCAATCTGATGAAGACGACCTTCGACAGGATCGCGGCGATGACCGCCGAGCAGCGCGACAAGCTGGGCGAGCAGTTCGAGAAGGCCTCCCGACTCGCCGGTGCGGAGCCGATCGCGGTGGTGGGCATCGGCTGCCGTCTTCCCGGGGGAGTGACCGGCCCAGAAAGCTACTGGCAGTTGTTGGACAACGGCACCGATGCTGTCATCGAAGTTCCCGCAGACCGGTGGGACGGCGATGCGTTCTACGACCCGGACCCCATGGCGCCCGGCCGGATGCCCACCAAGTGGGGCGCATACCTTGACGACATCACCGGTTTCGATGCTGAATTCTTCGGAATCACTCCGCGTGAAGCCGCCGCGATGGACCCTCAGCAGCGAGTGCTCCTGGAGGTGGCTTGGGAGGCCCTGGAGAACGCCGGTCTGGCGCCGGACCACCTGGGCGAGAGCCGAACCGCGGTGATGATGGGCGTGTACTACACCGAGTACCAGAATTCCTCGGCCGGCAATCCCGACACCATCGACGCCTATTCGGCGACGGGCAACGCGCACAGCGTGACCGTCGGCCGGATCTCCTACCTGCTGGGGCTCAAGGGCCCGGCGGTCGCCGTGGACACCGCCTGCTCATCGTCGCTGGTCTCGATTCACCTGGCTTGCCAGAGCCTGCGAATGCGCGAGAGCGACCTCGCGCTGGCCGGCGGCGTCAGCCTCAACCTGCGCCCGGAAACACAACTGGCGCTTGCTAAGTGGGGCATGTTGTCGCCGCACGGCAAATGCCACGCATTCGACTCGCGGGCCGACGGATTCGTGCGGGGCGAGGGCGCGGGCGTCGTTGTGCTCAAGCGTCTCACCGATGCGATCCGGGACGGGGATCGGGTGCTCGGCGTGGTACGCGGTTCCGCAGTGAACCAAGACGGCCGTTCCAACGGCCTGACCGCGCCGAACGCGCCGTCGCAGCGGGACGTGATCAACCGCGCGTTGCGCTCGGCGGATGTACCGGCAAGCTCGGTGCACTTCATCGAAACCCACGGCACCGGAACCGGTCTGGGCGACCCCATCGAATTCGACGCGCTGGCAGCGGTATACGGCCGCGGCGAGGTGCCGTGTGCGCTGGGTGCGGTCAAGACCAATATGGGCCACCTCGAGGCCGCCGCCGGGATCGCCGGCTTCATCAAGACCGTCCTGACGCTTCAGCACGGCAAGATTCCGCCGAACCTCAACTTCGAGAAGTGGAATCCGACGATCGATCCGTCGCCGACGAGACTGTTCGTCCCCACCGACACTGCGCTCTGGCCCGAGAGCGAACATCCGCGTCGCGGGGCGGTGTCGTCGTTCGGAATGGGCGGCACCAACGCGCACATCGTGCTGGAGCAGGGCCCCGAATACCCCTCGGCGGCCGATACGCCGACGCTGGCGACGATCCTGGTGTCGGGCAAGACGTCGGCACGGCTGGCCGCCTCGGCCAAGGCGCTGGCCGACTGGCTCGAGGGCGACGGCGCCTCAGTGCCCCTCGCCGACGTCGAACACACCGTCAACCACCATCGCAGCCGCTACAGCACCATCGCCACCGTGTGCGCCCGCGACCACGCCGAGGCGGTCAGCGGTCTGCGCGCGCTAGCGGCGGGCCGGCCCGCGCCCGGCGTCGTCGCCGCCCATGATGCGAAAACCGGCCCGGGAACGGTGTTTCTATACTCCGGGCAGGGGGCGCAATGGGCCGGCATGGGCAAGACGCTGCTGGTCTCCGAGCCCGCCTTCGCCGCCGCCGTCGACGAGCTGGAACCCGCGTTCGTCGACAAGGCCGGGTTCTCGCTGCGCCAGGTATTGGAGGCCGGTGAGCCGGTCGTCGGCATCGACCGCATCCAGCCGGTGCTGGTCGGGATGCAGTTGGCGCTCACGGCGCTCTGGCGCTCCTACGGCGTGGAACCAGACGCGGTGATCGGGCACTCGATGGGCGAGGTAACCGCCGCGGTGGTGGCCGGCGCGCTGACCCCGGCCGAGGGTCTGGACGTCATCGCCACCCGCACGCGGCTGATGAAGCGGCTGTCGGGGCAGGGTGCGATGGCCCTTGTGGAGTTGGATGCAACTGCGGCCGAGCGGCTCATCGCCGACCGTCAGAATGTCACGGTCGCGGTGTATGCCTCACCGCGGCAGTCGGTGATCGCGGGCCCGCCCGACGAGGTCGACGAACTGGTAGCGATGGTTGACGCGCAGGGCAAGCTGGCGCGGCGCATCGAGGTGGACGTGGCATCGCACCACCCCACGATCGACCCGATTCTGCCCGAGTTGCGCGAAGCTCTGTCCTACCTGGCTCCGGTGTCGCCGAAGATCCCGCTGATGTCCACCGTGGCCTACACCGGGTCAGCGCCGCTGTTCAGCGCGGACTACTGGGCGGCCAACCTGCGCAACCCGGTGCGGTTCAACCAGGCGGTGCACGATGCCAGTGCCGAGCACAGCACCTTCATCGAGATCAGTCCGCATCCGCTGTTGACCCACGCGATCGACGACACCCTGGGCGCTCAGAAGACCAGCCGGAAGTTCCACGTCGGTGCGACGGTGAACCGTGACAGCCCCGAGACGCTGGCCTTCCACACGCAGCTCGCCGCGGTGCGACCCCCGGCGGTCGTCGCTGCCGAAGTCGGCTCGGCGAACACTGGCGCCAACCTCGCCGACGTTCCACCGACCGCCTGGCAGCACACGCCGTACTGGATGGCCGACAGGTCCGCAGGACGTGAGTTCTCCGGTGCCCACCCGCTGCTCGGCCTGCACGTCGAACTGCCCTCGGGCAGCGGCCATGTCTGGCAGTCCGAGGTGGGTCTGGAAGCCCATCCGTGGCTGGCCGACCACATCGTGCACGGCCTGCCGGTCATGCCCGGTGCCGGTTTCGCCGAGATCGCGCTGGCCGCGGGTTGCCAGGCCCTCGGCCTGCCGGCAACTGAGGTCGAGGTCGAGGTCGAGGTCGAGCAGATGCTGCCGCTCGACCCGCACACCCGGTTGACCACCCGGCTGGTCGGCGACGAGAGCACCGGCGATCGACGAGTCGAGATCCACTCCCGCTCTGATGTGGGCAGCTGGACCCGTCACGCCACCGGCAAGGTTCGCACCGCCGACGCGGCCACACCCCCAAGGCTCACCCCGGCGTCGGCCTCCGGGGATGACGGCACACCGGTTTCACCGGCAGACTTCTACACCGCGCTGCGCCGTACCGGCGCCCATCACGGCCACGCCTTCGCTGCGCTGACGCGCATCGTGCGCTCCAGCGGGGTGGCCGATACCGAGATCGTGTTGCCGGATGAGGCGACCCCGCACCGCGGCATCGTGCTGCATCCGGTCATGCTCGACGCCGCACTGCAGGGCCTGGCCGCCGCCATGAGCGATTCGGCCCTCGCCGACACCACCGACGTCACGTTCCTGCCGGTCGGCTTCGGCTCGGTCCGGGTGTTCGGCGAGATTGGGCGCCGGGCGAAGTGTCGGGCCGAGTTGGTCAGCGTCTCCGAGGACAGCGGCGACGCGATGGGCCGGGTCACCCTGACCGACGACACCGGCGCGGTGCTCGCCCAGATCAGCGACGTCCACCTGAAGCGGATCCAGCGGCGTACGGTGCCGCTGCCGTTGTCGCAGAAGATCTTCGATTCGGTGTGGGCGGAGTCGCCGACCCCGTCGGGTGCTTCGTCTTCGGGACCGACGGGAACCTGGCTGGCCCTGACCGACACGGCCACTGCGTTGCTCACCGCAGAGGAATTCGCGGGCAGGTTCGGAGCGCCGAACCGCCGGGTGATCACTGCCGAACTCGGTGAGGAAGCAGCCGTGCGGGAGGCATTCGCCACCGCAACCGCAGATCCGGACCTGCCACCGGAAGGGGTCGTGGTCTTCGTCGACCATCCCGCCTTCGACGGGACGGATACCACCGCCGGGCTGGTGCACGCGCAGAACGTGATCTGGGGCGTGGCGGGCGCAGTACGTGCGATCGCCGGCAGCTGGCACGGCAAGGCACCACGACTGTGGCTGGTCAGCCGCGGCGGTCTGGTCGTGGGCGACACCCCGGAGTCACCGGGTGGGCCGGGCAACCCGGGCACCGCAAGCCTCAGGGGCCTGGTGCGGGTGCTGGCCTACGAACATCCGGATCTGCGGACCACCCTGCTCGATGTCGGTGCCGAGGCTGACAGCGGCGACGCAGCCGGCGTATTGGCCACCGAGATCGAGGCCGCGGGTTCAGGTTCGGGCTCCGGCTCGGCGGTCGATGACGTCATCGCCTGGCGTGGCTCGACCCGCTTCGTAGAGCGACTCTCCCGCGCCGAACTACCCTCCGCCCGCGGCGAGTTGGTGATTCGTGGCGACGGCTCCTATGTCGTCACCGGCGCTCTCGGCGGAGTCGGTATGGCGGTGGTGCGCTGGCTGGTCGACAACGGCGCCGGGCGCGTCGTACTCAATGGCCGCAACGGCCCCACCGAAGAGGTCCAGGCCGCAATCGATGAGCTGTCCGCCCAGGCCGAGATCGTCACGGTGCTGGGCGATGTCGCGCAACCCGGTGTTGCCGAGCGGCTCGTCGCGGCGGCGGCCGAGAGCGGCAAGCCATTGCGCGGGCTGATTCACTCCGCGGCCGTGCTGGAAGACGAGATCTTCGTCGGCCTGACCCGCGAGAGCATGGAGAAGATCTGGGCGCCCAAGGCAGCGGGAGCGCTGCGCCTACACGAGGTGACCGTCGGTTTGGATCTCGACTGGTGGGTCGGGTTCTCCTCGATCGTGTCGCTGCTGGGTTCGCCCGGCCAGGCGGCGTACGCCTGCGCGAACGCGTGGCTGGACGGGCTGGTCGCGTGGCGCAAGGCGGCTGGCCTGCCGGCGACCGCGATCAACTGGGGTCAGTGGGCCGATGTCGGGCTGGCGAGCTCGCTGCGCTTCTCGGTGCTGGATCCGATCACGCCGGCCGAAGGTGTCGACGCTCTGGGCGGTGTGCTGGCGGCGGGTTTCTCCCGGGTCGGCATCGCCCGGCTACGGCTGGATCGCGCGGCCGCGGCGTTCCCGGAGATCCATCAGATCGGCTTCTTCACCGATCTGGTCGCCGAGCTGGAGACCGACGACGTCGACGAGGACTGGGGCGGTCCCGAGGCGCTGAAGGAGATGGACGCCGCCGAGATCAACCGCGTCGTCGTCGCACGGCTGCGCCGCCGAATCTCGGCGATCATGGGCTACTCGGACGACGGTGCGGTGGACACCACCCAGCCGTTGACCGAGATGGGGCTGGACTCGCTGATGGCAGTTCGGATGCGCAACACCATCCGTGGCGACTTCGGCGTCGAACCGCCGGTGGCATTGTTGCTCCAGGGCGCCTCGCTGGGCGACGTCGCGCTCGATCTCATCCGTCAGCTCGGCCTCGCCGAAGAGGACACCTCCGAGCGCCCGAACGCTCTGCGTGACCGGGCGCAGCAGCGGGCCGCGGCCCGTCAACGTGCCGCATCGCGGCGGAAAGTGGGGCCACGATCGTGACCGGCAGCACAGCGCAATCCCCATCCGGGCCCACCCCCGAGAACGCCATTGCGGTCATCGGCATGGCCGCACGGTTTCCGGGCGCGAACTCGGTCTCGGCCTTCTGGCGCAACCTGCGCAACGGAGTGGAATCGGTCGTCGACCTGTCCGAGGACGATCTGCTCGCCGCGGGTGTCACCGAGCGCGC
The DNA here is from genome assembly GCA_022601135.1 of Actinomycetes bacterium. Classification (GTDB taxonomy): domain Bacteria; phylum Actinomycetota; class Actinomycetes; order Mycobacteriales; family Mycobacteriaceae; genus Mycobacterium. Next base: position 13,941 of record JAHZJB010000065.1, read on the forward strand.
GCTGGCCAACCGGTCCTACGTCCGCCGCGCTGCGCTGATGGAGGGCATCGAGGAGTTCGACGCCGACTTCTTCGGTTTCACCCCGTACGCCGCCCGGATGCTCGATCCGCAGCACCGGCTGTTCCTGCAGACGAACTTCCACGCACTGGAAGAAGCCGGCTACGACCCGGTCGGCCTGGACGCCACCGTCGGCGTCTTCGGAACGAGTTCAGCCAGTGGTTATCTGCTACACAACCTGATGTCGAACTACGACCCGATGATGGTCATCGGGCAGGGCGCCAGCTTCGAGATGGTGAACCTGTCGCTGCAAAACGACAAGGACCATCTGGCCACCCGGGTGGCCCACCAGTTCGATTTCCGCGGTCCGGCCCTGTCAGTGGCCACCGCGTGCTCGTCGTCGCTGGTCGCGGTGCATCTGGCGTGCCAGTCCATCCTCAACGGCGAGTGCGACATCGCGCTGGCCGGCGGCTCGTCGCTGCGAGTTCCCCATCGCGTCGGTTATTGGTACGAGCAGGGCTCGATGGTCTCGCCCACCGGACACTGCCGGCCGTTCGACGTCCGTTCCGACGGAACGATTTTCGGCAGCGGCGTCGGTGTCGTCGTCCTGAAGGCACTCCAGGACGCGATCGACGACGGGGACCGCATTCACGCGGTGATCCGCGGTTCGGCGCTGAACAACGACGGTTCCACGAAGATGACCTACGCGGCGCCCAACGCGATGGGCCAGGCAGAGGTCATCGCCGAAGCGCACGCGGTGGCCGAGGTCGATGCATCGACGATCGGCTACGTCGAAAGCCACGGCACCGGCACACCTCTGGGCGATCCGATCGAGATCGAGGGATTGCGGCAGGCATTTGATCTCGCCGAGGAAACCCGAAGCGCCCCGTGCTACGTCGGGTCCGTCAAATCCAACATCGGCCACCTCGAGACCGCGGCGGGCATCGCGGGGCTGATCAAAGCCGTTCTGTGCCTCGAGCACAAGGCGATCCCGGCCACACTGCACTACACCAGCCCCAACCCGGAGCTGCACATCGACCGCGGCCCTTTCCGGGTGCGCAGCACCGACGGGCCCTGGGAGGCTGATGGAATCCTGCGGGCCGGCGTCAGTTCGTTCGGCGTGGGCGGCACCAACGCCCATATCGTCCTCGAGGAGGCGCCCGCCCGGTCCGACCGCGTGCAGCCGTCCTCCACACCCCGACCGCAGGTGCTGGTGCTGTCGGCGAAAACCCAAGAGGCAGTTGACCAGGCACGCGTGGCGCTGGCCGACGAGCTCGCAGCGACTTCGGAAGCCGACGGTTTCCGCCTTCCCGACGCCGCATACACGCTCACCCGGCGCCGCAAGGATCCGATCCGGCTAGCCGCCGTCGTACACGATCAGCAGGACGCAGCGGCAGTGCTCAGGGCCGCCGAGACCGACAACGTCTTCGAAGGCGTCGGGCTCTTCGACGGCATCGGCTCGGAGAACTCCAGTGACAGAGTGGCTTTCCTGTTCCCCGGCCAAGGATCCCAGCACATCGGCATGGCCCGCGGCCTGCACGACAACGAGCCAGAGTTCGCCCGGCACTTCGACGAGTGCGCAGCCGCATTCAGCGACGAGATGGGCTACGACCTGCGCGCGGAGATCTTCGATGGGGTCGGGCGCAACCTCGAGCACACCGACCGCGCCCAGCCCGCCCTGTTCACTGTTGAATACGCACTGGCCAAACTGATCCAGTCCTACGGTGTGACCCCCGCGATCATGGCCGGGCACAGCATCGGTGAATACCCGGCAGCCACCCTGGCCGGGGTGTTCGACCTCGACACCGCCGTGAAGGTGGTGTCGATGCGCGCCCGACTGATGCATGCCGCCCCGCGCGGCGTCATGGTGGCCGTGTCGCTCGGCCCGGAGGAGATCGCCGAACACCTCACCGCCGACGTCGACCTCGCCACGATCAACGACCCCGGCAGCAGCGTCGTGGCGGGCAGCGAAGAGGCCATCCGCACATTCCAGGCCCAGCTCGCCGCCAAGGGCGTGAAAGGTGCAGTGGCCCGGCGGGTACGCACCTCGCACGCGTTCCACTCGCGACTGATGGATCCTGTGGTCGCGGAGTTCACCGCTTTCCTGTCCCGGATGACTTTGCGTGAACCGCAGATCCCGCTGCTGTCCAACATCACCGGCACCACGATGTCGGCGGCCGAGGCGACAAACCCGGGGACCTGGGCGCGCCAGATCCGGGCAACCGTCCGTTTCGCCGACGAAATCGGGATGCTGTTGGAGAACCCGGACCGAGTCCTGGTGGAAGTGGGGCCCGGCGGCACGCTCACGTCTTCGGCGGGGCGCCACCCGCGGTGGGCGGAGCGGCACCGCGCTGTGCGGCTGATGCGCCACCAGGCCCAGAACCGCAGCGATCATGACACGTTCCTGCTGGCGCTCGGCCAGCTGTGGGCCGCTGATGTGGACGTCGATTGGAATCCGGCCCCGGCGCAGGGCGCCACGGGGTCGGCCGCTACGCCGCACCTGATGACGCTTCCGGGTTACCCATTCCTGAAGCAGCGCCACTGGGTCGAGCACAACGCCAGTGCCGCCTGGCTGGCCGGGGGTGCCGGAGCCGACGGTGCATTGGCGGCGGGAAGCACCGCCGCCGGGACGGCTTCTACCGCTGCTACGTCGGCGACCGCCGGCGGCAAGTCGCAGTTGGAGACCGCGCTGCTGCGGATCTGGACCCAGTGCCTGGGTTTGTCCGACATCGACCGCAACGCCAACTTCTTCGAACTCGGCGGAGACTCACTCATCGCGATCAGCGTCGCAATGACCGCCGGCCACGAAGGGCTCGACCTCACCCCCCAAGATCTCTACGAGAACCAGACGGTGGCCGCGCTTGCCGAAGTGCTGGCGGCGCGCTACGCCGAGGGTGGGCTGGCCCGTCAGTCGCTCGACGACGCGACCAATCCGCCGCTGCCCCCCAACGTGGCGTACTTCCTCGAACACGGCCTGCGTGACGCCGGCCGCTGGCGGACTCCGGTGATCTTGCACCTGCGCTCCGATGTCGGCGAGGAGGATGTCCGTGCGGTGCTCACCGCGGTCACCGAGGTTCACGAAGCGCTGCGGGTGCACATCGTGGAGCACGCCGGCAGCTGGGACCAGCACATCGCCGAGGCGGGGGAGTTCACCGAACTGGTGACCAGGACACTTCAGGACGAACCACTGCCGGAAAAATCAGAACCCGCCGGTACCGAAGGTGCTGAGGCCTCTGGCCCGCAGGAACGCCAGGCCGTCCAGGCCATCCTGGACGAGCAGATCCGCGAACACCTGCTGTTGGGTTCGCCGCTGAGCGCGACCTTCATCCGTGGCAGCGCCGGCGGCCCGTCCTACCTGGCGCTGGGTGTGCACGGGGTCGCCTGCGACATCGCCGGAGATTCGGTCTCTCGCGATGTGCTGCTCACCGACATCTTCACCGCTTTCAACCAGAGGATGTCGGGGGAGGAGATCGTGCTGGCCCCGGTCCCGACGTCGTGGCGCGAGTGGTCGCAGCGATGCGCGGGCTTGGCCAGCCATCCCGCGGTCCTCGACAGTCGCGACTACTGGCTCGAGACCGCCGGGAAGTGCACCTTGAGCGGGGCCGGCGCCGAGGCGTCGCAACCACCGGAAGCCGATGACCTGGTTCGGCTCTCCACGACGCTGTCGACCGCCGACACCGGAGAGGTCGATGACGCGCGGCGCCGGCTGCGGTTGCCGGTGGAGGAAATCTTGCTGGCCGCGCTGGGACGCGCCGTCGCGGCCACCGTCGGCGCCGGCTCCGTTGCCGTCGACCTGGGTGGCCGGGGCCGCTCGGTGCTCAAACCCGACGTCGACCTGCAGCGCACCGCGGGCTGGTTCACCGCCTTCCATCCTGTCGCGCTCACCTGCGCATCGCCCCAACAGACCAGCGCGGGCCAGTTGCTGACCGCCGTGCGGGACACGTTGAAGGCCGTTCCGCACTACGGGATCGGATACGGCCTGCTCCGCTATCTGTACGCCCCGACCGCCCGCGCCGTCGGCACCACCCGTCCGGCCGACATCTTGTTCTCGCACGTCGGAACGATTCCGGATGTGCCCGACGATCAGCCCGCGGACGCACCGGTGCGGTTTGACTCCGACACCGCGTTGCCGATCCGCGACGCCCTGCCCGGCCTCGGCCATGCCCTGGAACTGCGGGTCTATCGGACCGCGGGGGTGCTACATCTGGACTGGTGGTACGACAGTCGCCGGCTCGGTTCCACCGATGTGGAATCCTTTGCCCGGCACTACTCGCTCGCATTGCTGGAAATTACCCGGGATGCGCTGGCCGAGGAGGATGTCGATTCTGCGGACGACGAGCTGGCACTGGTCGATTTGTCGTGATGGCCACCAGCGTGATGGCTACCAGGTAGGAGGAGCGCGTGGCAAGCTCTGACAAGGCGGTCCTCGTCGCCGGAATCAAGAAGTCCTTCGGTGAGGTCGCCGCGCTCCGCGATGTCAGTTTCGAGGTTGATCGCGGAGAGGTCCTCGGTCTGCTCGGCCCCAACGGCGCCGGCAAGACGACGACGGTGAACATTCTGTCGACGCTGATCACCCCGGACGCCGGCCACGCACTCATCGCCGGGCATGACGTCGTGAGCGATCCCGCCGGGGTGCGCCGCTCGCTGATGCTGACCGGTCAGCACGTGGCCCTCGATGACCTGCTGACCGGCCGGGAGAACCTGCTGATGTTCGGCCGTCTTCAGGGTTTGAAGAGGAAGGCGGCCAAGGAGCGGGCTGGGGAGCTCCTGGAGCAGTTCGACCTGGTCGACGCCGGCGATCGCGCGGTCGGCAACTACTCCGGGGGAATGAAACGCCGCATCGACATCGCATGTGGACTGGTGGTCCGGCCCGAAGTGGTGTTTCTCGACGAGCCGACGACCGGGCTGGACCCGCGCAGCCGGCAGTCCATCTGGGAACTGGTCACCGACTTCAAGGATGCCGGTATCGCGACGCTGCTGACGACGCAATATCTGGAGGAAGCAGACCTGCTCAGCGACCGCATCATCGTGATCGACAAGGGCACCGTCATCGCCGAAGGCACCGCCGATCAGCTCAAAGAGCGCACGGGCGGCACCTATTGCGAGATCGTGCCACGGCGGCCCGGTGACATCGCCGCGATGGCCCAGGTATTGGGCTCCATGCTGCCGGACACGATCCGGGCGACGCTGTCGGAGACCTCCGATCGCATATCGATGCCCGCACCCGACGGTCCCGCGACCCTCATCGAGGCGCTGCACCGGCTCGGCGGGGCGGAGATCGAGTTGATGGACATCGCGTTGCGCAGGCCCTCGCTCGACGAGGTCTTCCTCGGCCTGACCGGCGGCAACGCTCACGTTGACGCACCGGGGGAGCAGCAGGATAGGTTCGAGGTTGCGGACATGTACGGGTGATCGAGCAATCTGTCGGGCCGGCAGAGCCGCGCCCGGTCGCAGTCCCACACGCCACACGACCCGGGGTCTCCACGATCCAGCAGTGGTGGGTCCTGACCGTCCGGATGATCACCCCGACACTGCGCAACGGGGAATTGGCCACCCAGATCATCGGTTCGATCGTGTTCACTATCGGCTATTACCTGCCACTGAAGCAGTTGATGGGTTCAGTTCAGCCGCTGAGCAGCTACGCGCAGTATCTGACTCCACTGATCGTGCTGCAGGCGATCTGGTTCGCCGCCATATCGGCGGCGTTTCGGTCGGCCACCGATTCCGTGCAGGGCATCAACCGGCGATTCCGGGCCATGCCGATCCCTCCGTTGACTCCGCTGGCCTCTCGGATGGCCGCCAGCATGTACCGCTGCTGTGTCGCTTTGGCGGTATCGCTGCTCTGCGGCCATGTCATCGGATTCCGCTTCCACAACGGCATCCTGTATGCGGCCGGATTCATTGGTCTGGCTCTGCTCATCGGAGCGGCGCTGGCGTTCATCGGCGACCTGATCGGCATCGCCACCGAAAACCCGGAGGCAACCGCACCTCTGATGCTGGTGCCCCAGCTGACGCTGGGGTTGGCCTCGGTGGGTCTGCAGCCCGCCGAGAATTTCCCGGACTGGATTCAGGGTTTCGTCCGCAACCAACCCCTGTCGCAGTGGGTGTACGGGCTGCAGGCGCTGGCCGGCGACAGCACCGACGCTGCGCCTGAGGTGACCTGGTCGGTGCTGGGCCCCGGTCTGGCGTGGGCGGCGGGCTGCATCGTGGTGGCGGTGTCGCTGCACGCCATGGTGACCAGGAGGCGACGCTGATGGTTCCCGCCGCTGAGCTGACCGGTCATCCGCTCTCGCCGCCGGCGCCCCGCCGCGCCAGAGGCCGGCACCGCCGCGCCAAGGAGGTGTCGGAGAGCTCACCCAAGCGGCTGATCCCACAGACCTGGGTCCTCACCGCGCGGATCCTGCGCCGCTGGAGCCGCGATCCCGCCACGGTGGTGCAGTCGCTGGTGATGCCCGCGGCCTTCCTGGTAGCGCTGGATATCGTGCTGGGGGGCGGCATCGAGCAGGTCACCGGCCGCAGCGGCCTGTACGGCCAGGTTCCGCTGGTGGCGTTGGTCGGCGGGATGACTGGCGCCATCATCGGCGCGGTCAACGTCATGCGGGAACGCGAAGTCGGCCTGCTGTCCCGGTTCTGGGTGGTGCCGGTGCACCGCGGTGCGGGCCTGCTGTCCCGGCTGACCGCCGACGTCGTCCGCATGGTGGTGATCACGCTGGTCGTGCTGTGCGTGGGGGTAGCCCTCGGTTTCCGCTTCGAACAGGGCGTCCCCGCAGCGATCGCCTGGGTGTTCATGCCCGCGGTGTTCGGTGTCGCATTGTCGGCGGCGGTGCTCACGCTCGCGTTGTACTCGTCGAACACGATCGTGCCGCAGGCCACCGAGATCATCATTGCCATGCTGATGTTCTTCTCGATCGGTTTCGTACCGCTCGACCAATACCCCGGCTGGCTGCAGCCGATCGTCGAACACCAGCCCGTCAGCTATACCATCGAGGCGATGCGGGGCCTGTCCCTCGAGGGGCCGATCGCCGAACCCGTCATGTGGACGCTGGTGTGGTCGGCGGGCATCGCCGCCGTGTGCGCGGTGCCGCTGATGCTCGGTTACCGCAAGGCCAGCAAACGTGGCTGACCACTAGGGACTACTGAGAATCGCCGCGACTACCGAGAATCACCGACCCCTCCAGGGAGTTGAATAGCAATGTTTCCTTCATCGGGTATCCGAAAGCTGGCACGCAGCGAGGAGATGTTCGCCGAGACGCACAATTTCGTCGGGCTGGCGGCACATGTAGACGGCCCGCTGGACGCCGACGCGCTATCCGAGGCTTTCGACGCTCTGCTGCAGGCGCATCCAGTCCTCGGCGGCCACCTCGAACAGGCTTCCGACGGCCGTTGGGAGATCGTGCTGGACGATCTGATGCACCCCGGCATCGAGGTCGTGGAGCTCGACGGGGATGCCGAGCCTCCGCCGCTGATCTTCGACCAGACCGCCTCACTCGTGCACTTCCGGTTGACGATTCGCGACGGGCAGGCTCAACCAACGCTGTACATCCATCACAGTCTGGCCGACGGTCACCACCAGTTCAGCCTCATCGAGGAGTTGTTCTCCACCTATACCGATCTGGTGACCACGGGCTCGGCCCCGCCGGTCACAATCCATTCGGCTCCGGAGCCTCTCGAGGTCATTCTGGCCAACCGGGGAGTGGAGAAGAAGCCGCGCTCGGGGCTCGAACGCCTGCTGGCGGCAATGTTCGCCTACGATCTACCCCCTTCGCGGCGGGCCCCTTCGGAGGTGAACCCTGTTCTGCCGCAGCGTGTCCCGATGGAACACTGCACGCTTTCCGAGCAGGACACCGAGAACATCATCAAGTTCTGCCGCGCCCACAAGCTGGGGTTGAACAGTCTGTTGTCGGCGGCGGTCCTGATGGCCGAGTGGGAGCTCCGCAAAACGCCGAACATCCCGGTGCCCTATGTCTACCCGGTAGACCTTCGCTACCTGCTGTCGCCACCGGTGTCGGCCACCGAGTCCACCAATCCCGTCGGCATCGCCACCTACCTCGCCGAGATCGAGCAGGGCACCGATGTCGTCGAGTTGGCCCGCGACATAAACCAGACCTTCAAGAAGGACATCGCCGAGGGAGTGATCCAGCAGAGTTTCCTGCATTTCAGTCCGCAGTACGTGGGCAACCCGCCTGGACTCCCCGATGTCGTGATGTTTACCGACAACGGCATCGTGCCGCCGATGCGCACCCCGCCCGAGACGAAGCTGACTGCCAGCCACGGGGAGTTCTACTTTGCGGTGGGCGCCGGCATCGAGATCTACACCAGCAAGATCTTCAACGGACAACTCATGATCGAATACCACTCACACGGACCGGAGCCCGAGAAGTCGGTCGCCGCCATCGAAGCCCAGCTACGCAGTATCGTCGCCAGGCAGGTAGCCGCCGGTGTCGGTTAGTCGGTCAGTGTCGTTGAGCTGGGTTCCCAAAGGCGTAACGGTGATACTGCAACGCCTTGTTCAGCGGTCGAACCAACCGCGCCGCACGTTTGACCGCCTTCATGCCCCTCGAGGTTCGAGGGTAAGTGCTGGCGCTGAAAAAGGTTGCAGCGGAGAGCAATCGGGCGCCGGGAATCTTGGCGAGGATGTCCTGTGGGCTGTTGACGGCCCAATACAACGTGGAACCCGAAGTGCGGACCAGGGATTGGGTCTTCTGCGACTTGATCGCCAGCCAATTGAAAAAGTCGATCTGCAGCTCCCCGGTACCGAATCGGTCGATGAAGCGCTGCAGCAGCGCGATGCCTTCTTCCTCGGTGAGGTACATGCTGATGCCCTCAGCGATCAGCAATGTCGGCCTGTCGGCCGGAATCTTTTCCAGCCAGTCCGGCTCGGTGGCGGGCGTGGCGATGAGCTGGTAGTTGGGCCTGGTGGGGTAAATCTGCTCGCGCAGCGCGATTACCTCCGGGAAATCGACGTCGTACCAACGCACATCGGCTCCGGGGTTGATCCGGAACACCCGGCAGTCCAGGCCGCACCCGAGATGAACCACGGTGCATTCCTGGTGGGCCGCGAGAAACTCACGCACCCAGATGTCGTACTGGGCGGTGCGCACGGTGAACAGCGGAGCCCACTTCGGGGTGATCTCGAGCTCACGCCAATCGAAGTCAAGCTTCCCGATCGCCTCCCTGGCGAACCGATCACCCAGAATCGGTCGGTCGAAGTCAGCGTCGAGAGCCTTCAGATACAAGGTCGACAGCATCGTCTTGGCCGGACCGCTGAGGTTGACGGACACTTTCTCACTCACGTATGTGAGGCTAAGCGCAAGGGTCCCCGCACCAAGCGTCGGGGCAACATTGACCGGGGCTTCGCCTACAGCCACGGATACGCCAGGGACAAGGAGTACGCACCATGACAGATGTCGCCGACGAGAATCCGCAGGTTCGGCGGCCACAGGTTCTGCTCCTGTACTACAGCTACACGGGGCAGTCGCAAAAGGTTCTCGAGGCCGCCGGCGAGGTGTTCCGCGAGCGCGGCTACGACGTGACAACCGCGCCCATCGAGTTCACCGATCCACGCTACGCAGAACGGTTCTCCCGGTTCCCGATGCGCAGCGTCTGGCCCGATTTCCTGGGGATGCTGCCCGCGCAGACATTGCAACGCACCGGGGATATCCGGACCCCCGACGCGGTGCGCAGCGGCGATTACGACCTGATCTGCATCGGGTCACCCACCTGGTGGAGCACGGTGTCCATGCCGCTGCGATCTTTCCTGAAGTCCCACGAGGCACGAAATCTGCTGGAGGGCAAGCGCTTCGCAGTGTTCGTGGTCTGTCGCCGGAAGTGGCGCGGAAACCTGGCCGGGGTGCGCAAGCTCGCCGAGAAGAAGGGCGGCCGCTATCTCGACGGTATCCACTTCACCTACCCGGGCAGCGAGCTGTCCTCGATGCTGTCGCTGACCAGCTATCTGGGATCGGGGCAGTACAAAGACCGCTACCTGGGCATCAAGCTGCCGCCGACGAACATCAGTACCGATCAGATCGAGGAATCACGGCGCTTCGCGGCCCGGATCGCCGACAAGGTGTTCGGCAAGCAGGACCCCCAGTGACCACCGAGATGACCACGCGCGGAATGGGGTGCCGTGCCGCGCTCGTTTGACGTGACCACCGAGACGTCGGCCAGCGTTGCGGCGGTCCATTCGGCATTCGGCAACCGCGATTACTGGTTGGCCCGGCTCGCCGCGTACGGCGGGGATTCGATGACGCTGGACACGCTGATCGTCGACGCGGACGGGACGGCGGCGGTGAGGACCGTCCAGAATCTGGGTAGCGACAAGCTCCCGGCGGTTTTCGCGCGAGTCCTGCCCGGCGACCTCAAGCTCATCAGAACCGAGACCTGGCGACCCTCCGACCATGACGAGGTGCACGGCGAAATCACCATCGCCGCCCGCGGGGTACCGGGGTCCGGGGCGGGAGCCGCCGTCCTGAAACCGGTCCCGGCGGGATCCAGCCTGCGGTTCGCCGGGACGCTCGAGGTCAGGATTCCCTTGGTCGGCGGCAGGATCGAGCAGTACATTGCCCACCTGATCGCCAAGGAGATCCCGACGATGCAGCGCTTCACCACCGAGTGGATCTGGAACAATGCCTGAACCGGCACCCTCCACCGCAGAGGCTCTGGCCCGGCTGAACATGCCGCTGGTCGAGGCGATGATGACGCAGCGAGCGATCCGTCGGGTTCTCCCCGACCCGGTGGACGACGAGATCGTGCTCAAGTGCATCGAGCTGGCGCTGCGCGCGCCGACCGGCGCCAACGGGCAGAACTGGGAGTTCATCGTCGTCAAGGACGCGCGCATCAAGAAGAAGCTGGCCCGGCGCTACCGACTGGCGTGGCGGGCGTTTCACCGCATGTCGATTCGAGACATCGCCTCCTACGACGAGGAGATGGCCAAGAGTGTGCGCGCCATCCAGTGGCAGGTCGACCACTTCACCGAGATTCCCGTCTTGGTCGTGGCATGCCTGCGGCTCACGGCCCGAGAGGGCCGCGTCCCGTATGCGCCGATGCCGCACGCAGCAGCATCGGCGTTCTTCGGTTCGATCTATCCAAGCGTGCAGAACCTATTGCTGGCGGCGCGGTCCATGGGGCTGGGAGCTTCGCTGATCACGTTGCCACTGTGGAATCTGACGTCCGCGCGGCGGGTGCTGAAGCTGCCGACATCGGTCACTCCGTGCTGCGTGGTACCGCTGGGCTGGCCCCGCGGCCGCTACGGCTCCACAACGCGCAGGCCGGTGGACGAAGTCGTGCACTTGGACCGCTACGGCAATCGCGCCTGGTTCGGTCCGAAGTAGCACCTGAGTCCGACGCCGGGCAAGGCAGGCCGGGCAAGGCAGGCAGGTCGGGCAATACAGGTAGGGCAAGGCAGGTAGGGCAAGACAGGTAGGGGTGGTCAGCGCCGGCGCGCGGCGGCGATCCGCAGCGCAGGCAGCAGCAGCGCGCGCGGGGCGAACCGCCCGCCAAATCCCGCCAGTTTGGGCACCAGCCCCGGCACCACCACGCGCTTACCGTGAAGCATCGCCGCGATACCGGCCGCGGCGACATCCTCGGCGGACACCTGGGCTGCCCGGCCGGGTGGCTGCTCGCCGGCCACCTCCCACCATTCGGTGGGCACCGGCCCGGGGCACAGCGCGGTGCACGACACCCCGGTGCCGCGCAAGCTCTCGTGAAGAGCTTCGGAAAAGGTCTGAACGTATGCCTTGGTCGCTGAGTACACCGCCGCGCCGGGGAGCGGCTGGAAGCCGGCGATCGATCCGACATTGAGCACTGCGCCCGAACCGTCGGCGATCATCGACGGCAGAGCGGCGTGGGTGAGCTCGGTCAGCGCAAGGACATTGACGATCACCTGGTCCCGCTCGCGCTCTGAGGGCAGGGACTGGAACGGGCCGTTGGTGCCGAAGCCCGCGCTGTTGACCAGGCCGGCGATCGACCGACCGCCCAGCCAGTCCAGGAATTCGGACCGCGCTGCATTGTCGCTGAGATCCAGCGGCGCGACGTCCACAGCGACGGGATGGGCGCTGCGCAACTCGCCGGCCAGATCGTCCAGGCGGTCGCGCCGGCGCGCCACCAGCGTCAGCCGGTAGCCACGCCGGGCAAGCCCGCGAGCGATCTCGAGGCCGATTCCAGAGGATGCACCGGTGATGACGACGGTGGCGTCGGCGCTCGGCGCAGCAAGGCTCATGGGGGCCGATAGTACCGAGGCACCCGTATACGCTGATCGCGATGCTCGAGGTTATCGATAGGGGAGCGGTGAGTGAATCTCATCCTGTCCCATTGCTGTTCGTCCACGGGGCGTGGCATGCGGCGTGGTGTTGGGACGAACACTTCCTGGATTTCTTCGCCGGGCGCGGGTATCGGGCTATGGCAGTCAGCTTGCGCGGCCACGGCGGCAGCCCAACCCGTAAGAAGCTTCGTGACCTGTCATTCGCCGACTTCGTCGAGGACATCACCGCCGCGGCCGCCGAATTGCCCGGGCACCCGGTGGTCGTCGGTCACTCAATGGGCGGGGCCTTGGTGCAGAAGTACCTGGAGTCGCGGACGGCGCCGGCCGCCGTGCTGATGGCATCGATGCCACCGCAGGGTTACCTGCGATCGGGACTGCGCTGGATCAGGCACCACCCCTGGCACTTCGCAAAGCTGACGGCGACCGGGAAGTCGCTGCCCTACGTGAGCACCCCGGAACTGGCCCGGGAACGGTTCTTCTCGGCGCACACACCTGACGCCGTGGTCCTGCGCTATGCCGCCCGACTGCAGGAGGAGAGTGCGCGTGCCGGACTGGACGGCCTCGTGAAACTGCCGAGGCCAACGCGGGTGAACACCCCGCTGCTGGTACTCGGGGCTCAGGAGGACGGCGCCGTCACCCCCGACGAGGTAATGGCGACCGCGCGGGCATACCGGACCACAGCGGAGTTCTTCCCGCAGATGGGCCACAACATGATGCTCGAGCCGGATTGGCGGACGGTCGCAGAAAGTATCGACGCCTGGTTGTCAGCTCGTGGACTGTAACTGCGATGGGCCGTCTCGCTCGCAACGGGTCTCGCTCGCAACGGATAGCCACAGCCATGTTCGCACCATCGCCAGCAAAGCCGAGGATCGAGGCGGCGAACAACCGCGGCTGTTCCGTTTGATCCGTACGGGTTCGCCCGGTAGTGCTGAATCGACGCACCGGCGGCGGACGGGGGCCTCGGGAGAGCGGGACCGCCGGCCCGGATGGCGGTCCGGCATGGGCGATGAGGCCACCAGACCCGGTGGGCATCAACGCCTCCCGGCGACGGATCGATCGATTCGGGCGCTCGCAGCGGCTACCGGATATCAGATGACGAAACACCCTGTCGGAAGATATTTTTCACTGCGGCGAACCTCGTCGCCCAAGGCGCCGGATGCCGAACCGGATCGCACTTTCCGCCGTTGTCGCGTCGCGGTTGTCGGGTCCACCGACCCCAGACGCCGCCCGGACCGCAGACCCGCTGCGGGTGGTTGCCAATGCATCGGCCACCCGACACGACCGTACCGCCAATCACATCCGACACACTGGGACCAGGACCTGCGTGGCCGAGCGGACGCCAGAACACTTCGAGGGATCTCCCGGAGACGGCCCACTGACGACGGAGCCGCGCAACGGCCCGGCCGGCGCAGAAATGTTTGCTGATCGGTTCTCTTTTTACCGATTTGTGATGTATTCTGCGTGACAGATTGACTAGCAGGGCCAGGGCTTGGGGAGCCCAATCATATGAGTCTGCGCGGTCACGGTTGCTTTGTTCAGGGTCGCCGATCGCCGGAAGCACCCGCTAGGGTGCTGCTCTTCAGGAAAGGGACGTTAGTGAACCGAGCGACCAAAGCTGCTATGACGGCGGCGCTGCCCTTCATGGCGCTGCCACTCACGCTGGCCGGACCATTGCCCACCTCGGCGGCGGCATCGGCAAACTCCACTTCGTCGGCAGGTCTCGTTCCACCGGGCCCGGCTACCGTCCTGCACAACAGCCCGACACCCTGGTCGGTGCCCCACCACCTTGACGGCGTGTTCTGCGCTGACACGAGGGTGTGCCAGGAGGTCTACTACCAGGCCATCCAGTCTTACGGCCCTATTGAGCTGGGGCTGGCGGAGAATGTCGAGGCGCTCGACTTCGCGATCAACCACGCCTCCGGCGACAAGATCGCCTACGGCTTCAGCGGCGGCGCGCGGGCGGTTTCGGCTTGGCTGGAGCGTCAGGCCGAATCCGGCGAAGCATCTCCCGACGACACCGACATCGTTCTGATCGGCAACAGCGGCCGAAAGTACGGCGGCATCAACGGCATCTTCTGGGGCAACATCTTCAACATCCTGATGACGCCCACCGACACCGATTTCAACGTCCTCGACGTCGCCCGCGAGTTCGATCCGATCGCCGACTTCCCGGACAACCCGTTCAACCTCCTGGCGCTGGCCAACGCCGTGGCCGCGTTCACCAACACCCACTTGACGTATTCCGAGGCGGAGCTGGATGCGCCGGGCAACTACGTGTGGAAGGAAGGCAACACCACTTACGTCTACATCCCCACCGCACAACTGCCGATCCTGCAGGGACTGCGCGATTTGGGGCTGGACGCGCTGGCTGACCAGTTGGAAGCTCCGCTGCGCAAGATGATCGAACCCGCCTACACCCGCGACTACCTGGAGAACGCGACCGTCATCCCCGCGCCCGAGGCCGAGGCCGATCCGGTTCTGTCGGCGAGTTCGGCAAGCCCTGCGGAGACCGGCGCAGCATCCGGAACTGGCGCAGCATCGGCAACCGGCAGTGCATCAGAAACCGGCGGCGCATCAGAAGGGGTGGCCTGCTCTGGCTACCGCACCGACGGATGCGACATCCTGGCCGAGCAAAGCTATCGCTCGGTGACCGCGCCAGACCTGGAAAACCCGGCCTGGGAGAACGTTCTGCCGAACCTGTTCAACGCTGTCATGGGAATTCCGCGCGCGTACCTCGACGGGCTCAATGACCTGTCCCATGCACTCGAGGTCACCGGCAGCTGGTGGGTCTACACCCCGACCAACGTGCTCGGCTACGATCCTGCCGACCCGCCGAAGATCACCGCGGTCACGAATTTGATGATCCCGTTCCCGGCCCTGTCGAACCCATTGGCCGAGCACGTGTCGTGGTGGGCGAAGGCCAACCTGCCGATGGACGCCGGCTGCACCGGCACCGCGCCCCCGACCTGCACCGACGCCAACTCGATTCTGAGCAAGATGTTCCAGGCGCCGCTGTGGGACTTCATCTCCGGGTATCAGTTTCCGGAGCTGATCAACCCCGTCAGCGACGCCGAAGGCGCTGTCGGCGAGGAGATCCCTGGCGAGGAGGGGGCGGCGGTACCGTGGTCCGGGCAGGCAGTCCAGCTCAACCCGATGGATCCGGTATACAACGTCGTCAACTACCTGTTCGCGCCACCGGAGCAGAATGCGCCCGAACCGATATCGCTTGGCGAGGTTGCGCAGGCCATCACGCGACTCGGTGCCGCGGTGTGGGACAACTTCAACCCCTTCGTCCCGGGGAGCTTCCTGTGGAAGGGCTACCCCTACACGATGGTGACCCCATTCCTGAAGCCGTTCGTGAGCATCCTGTGCCCGCAGTGCGACCCGGATAACCCCGAGGATCCAACGCCGTTCGAGGACGACGTGGTTGCGCCCAGCAGCCCATCTGCGGATTCGACCGTGACCGCACTCGTGGCCTCAAGCACCAGCGCCGACGACCAGAGTTCCGTGCAATCCGGCAACGCGGAATCCGCCACCGAGGAATCGCCGGTCGACGTGATCGTCGAAGAGACTGCGGACACGGCATCAACGGATGAGGAACAGGCAAGCGCCGAGATTCCTGCCGAGGAAGCGCCGCAGGCACAGGCTGAGGAGACCGACGCCGCGGATGACGCCGTCGTGGAGGCCGCCGAGGCGGCGGAGGATGCCACCGACACGGCTGAGGCGACCGCGACCGAGGATGCTGAGGCGGCTGAGGCGGCTGAGGATGCCGCGGCGCTTGAGGCCGCTGAGGATGCCGAGGCGCTTGCGGATGCCGAAGCGGCTGAGGCGGACAAGACGACCGGAGCGGACACCGAGAAGGGTTCCGACGAGGACCCGTTCTCGTCGGAATCCATCGACCAGTCCGGATCCAGTGACAAGAAGTCGACCCTGGGGGGCAAGGACGACGACAGCGAGTCAGGGTCCTCGAGTTCGCAGGGCAAGCCCGGCGATTCCGGGTCCGACGGCGCCAAGAGCAGCGCGGGCGCCAGCAGCGGTTCCGGCGGCGGCGATGACTAGGAATCGCCGTATCATCACCCTGTGAGTACCGAGCAGTTCGACGCCGTCATCGTCGGCGCGGGGTTCGGCGGAATGGGCTCAGCCATTCAGCTCAACCGCCTGGGTTACCAGAAGATCGCGATCGTCGATCGCGAGGACGACCTCGGTGGCACCTGGCATGTCAACCGTTATCCCGGCTTGACCGTTGACGTTCCGTCCACCACGTATTCCTACTGGTTCGAGCCCAACCCGTATTGGTCGCGGCTCTACGCGCCGGGAAACGAGCTCAAGACCTACGCCGAGCATGTCGCCGACAAATACGATCTGCGCCGCTATATGCGATTCAATACCACCGTCGAGGGCGCACGCTGGGACGAGGACGCCCAACTCTGGTCGGTGTCCCTGAACGGCGGGCAGACATTGCGCTCGCAGTTTTTGATTCTCGCCACCGGCTATCTTTGCCAACCGAAGAAGCCCGAGATTGCGGGTATCGAGGACTTCGCCGGCACCGTGCTGCACGCCCAGGAGTGGGATGACAACTACTCGCTGCAGGGTAAGCGGGCAGCCATCATCGGCACCGGCTCCACCGGCGTACAGCTCATCCCGAAACTAGCCGAGGATGTCGCTGAACTCAGCGTTTACCAGCGCACCCCGATCTGGGTGATGCCCAAGTTCGACCTCTCGTTCGGCCCGGCGGCGCAGCGACTGTTTGCGAAATTCCCCGCCACACAACGACTTCTGCGGATGTCCAGCGACATGTTCATGGATGTCATGGTGACGATCGCTATGTGGAAGTTCCGCCAATTCAGACCGGTGAACAGCGCGGCCGCGCGCATCGGTGCGTTGCACCGATTCCTGGCGATCCGGGACAAGGAATTGCGCCGCAAGCTCACCCCGGACTACGACTTCGGCTGCAAACGGCCGACCCTGTCCAACGTCTACTACCGCACCTTCAACAAGCCGCACGTGCACCTCGAGACCGAGGGAATCGATCGGATCGAACCCGACGGAATCGTCGCCAAGGACGGCAGCAAGCGGGTCATCGACACCCTCGTGCTGGCTACTGGATTCGACGTCTGGGAGTCCAATCTGCCCGCCATCGAAGTGATCGGCAAGGAAGGTCGAGACCTCGGAAAGTGGTGGCGGGAAAACAAGTTTCAGGCCTACGAGGGCTTGACGGTGCCGATGTTCCCGAACATGGTGACCCAGGCCAGCCCCTATGCATGGGTCGGAATGTCATGGTTCGATACGGTCGAGTACCAGATGCGCCACATGAACCGGTTGCTCGGTGAACTGCAGCGCACGGGGGCGCGCACTTTCGAGGTCACCGAGTCGGCCAATGCCCGATTCCTGGACAGGATGCTCACGCTGCTCGACGATTCGGTGTTCCGGCTGGGCGACTGCGCGAACTCGCGCTCGTATTGGTTCAACAGTTCCGGGGAAGCTCCGCTGTTTCGGCCGACGTCGGTCCGACAAGCGGTCAAGGAGCAGGACAGTTTTCCGTTGGACGACTACGCAATAGCCTGAGCTGAACGTCGTGCGGGTCCCGAAACTGCCCGCGGGTACGCATCGCACAGGTCCACTTTTTGACAATTCAACCGAGCATCAGCATGAAGGGGTGACGATATGGCGACGGCGACCACCGAGCCGGTGCGGCTTCCACCCGGCCCGCGGATACCGAAGCTCATTCAGGGTGCCGCCGTACTGACCGCGCGCTACGGCGCGGTCGCCGCTCTGGGACGCCGGTACGGCTCTACCTTTACTCTCAACATCCCGGTGTTTGGCGAAACCGTGGTGATCAGCGACCCCGTGCTGGTCAAGGACCTTTTCAGCACTAGCCGGGAGCTCATCGGCAGGCCCGAGAACAACCTTGGCGGCGACGTGCTCGGCCCGGGCTCGATCTTCAACCTGGATGGCGACGCATTGCTTGCCCGCCGCAAACTGCTGCTGCCACCTTTCAGCGGTAAGAGCATGCGAAGCTACGCAGCCATCACCGAAGAAGAAGTCATGCGCGAGATGCAGACTTGGCCAGAAGGTGTCGAGTTCAAGACCCTTGAGCCGATGATGCGGATCACCCTCAACACGATCCTGCGCGCTGTGTTCGGGGCGGAGGGCCGCGAGCTCGACGAGCTGCGGGTGTTGATGCCCACGGCGGTAGAGTTCGGATCCAAGATCGCGCTCATGCCCTCGGTCGTACGTCGGGATTTCGGTCCGTGGAGCCCAGGCGGGAAGTTCGCCGGGTACCGGCGCCGGATGGACAAGCTGATCAACTCGCTGATGGCCGATGCCCGTTCGGATCCCCGATTCGCCGAGCGCGGCGACGTGTTGTCACTGCTGCTGCAGGCGCGCTACGACAACGGCGAGCCGCTTCCGGACGCTTACATCGTCGACGAACTGCTGACGATGCTGGTGGCCGGACACGAGACGACCTCGACCCAGCTGGCCTGGACCATCGAACGGATTCGCAGGCACCCCGACTTGCTGACTCGCCTCACCGAAGAGGTCGACGCAGGTGGCTCGGAGCTGATGCTGGCCACGATTGCGGAGTCGCAACGCACCCGGCCGGTGCTGACGGCCGCTCTTCGGCGGACGAAGACTCGGATTCGGCTGGGGGAGTGGGTCATTCCGGAAGGCGACACCATTATGGCGAGCACGCAGCTGGCCATGGCCGCCGAGGAGAGCTTCCCGGAGCCGGAGAAGTTCGATCCCGACCGGTTTGTCGGCAATCCGCCCAATCCGTTTGCATGGATTCCCTTCGGAGGCGGCATGATGCGCTGCATCGGCGCTTCGTTCGCCACGATGGAGATGGAAGTCACGCTGCGCACGATGCTGCGCGAATTCCGGCTGGAGCCCACCAGTGAGCCCGACGAGAAGCCGCACAGTCGGGGTGTGACAGTCACCCCGGCGCGTGGCGGGCGGGCTGTGGTGCATCGCCGGAACACGAGCAGGCCGCACAGTACCGACTCGGTGTCGATGGTCGAGAACGACAGCTAGAAGCGGTATTGAAGGATTCTGGCCTTGCGGGCGATGGCCGGCAGTCGGTGCGACAGCCTGCTGGCGAGCCGGAGGCCCGTCGGAAACAGCTGTGCCTCCGGCTGTTGCATGACGCTGGCCTCCTCGAGCAATTCCAGGCCGCAATGCCAGCCTTCAGGGTGCCGGGCGTCCTTGAAGCCGGGGAAGCGCCATTGGCTGTGCGGTGAGTTGGTTTTGCGCGAGGTTGCCAGCCTGCCCATCACCTGATTCGCCTTGCTCACCGGACCGTAGTCGTTGAATGCGATCACACCTGAACCAAAGTGCCCGGCGATGCCGGCCAGGATCGCAATGAACTCAGCTTCATTCAGGAATGCCACCAGCCCGTCGGCGAACACCATCGTCGGGCGACCCGCCGGAATGGCGTCCGCCCACCCCGGTTCGAGCAATGACGTGGCAACCCTCTGGTCGCCGAGGCTCGGTGGCAGCAGGGTCTGGCGGACCGCGATAACCCGGGGCAAGTCGACGCTGTACCAGTCCACAGTCGCCGGAGGATCGACGCGGAGCGCCGCACTGTTGAATCCGGCGCCGATGTCGACCACCACGGCCTCGGGGTTCTTGGCGATGAAACCGCGAATCCGCTCATCAAGCATCTTCGCTCGCAGCGCCACCAGCGCTACCACGCTGGGTGTGGCGGCCAGACCCGAAAAGTCGAAGTCGATGTTGCGGACCGTCGCATCGGCCAGTGGATCACCGAGGATCGGGCGGGCCGCCCGGCTATCGAGCGCGCGACAGTACTCGGTGAGCAGGGCGGTCTGTTCTATGGCCGAAAGGCCGCTGACATCCATGTCGCAAGCCAAGCACATCCCGTGCGGGGCCGTGCACCGGGGCTGCCGAATCAGCAAACACCCAATCGCCAAAGGCGTTGCACAGCTTAGCTACTCGTCGCCGCCGGAGGAACCTTGGCTGTCCGATCAACTCTCGCTGGCTGATGGACTCTGCCCGCCCGCAGGTGAATCACTATCCGAGGATGACGACTCCTCACCCGATGAGCTTTGAGCATCCCCGCCCTCGGAAACAGATGCCGCAGCCACCGCGCCCCGATCCTCGTCTGCCTCGGACTCGAGCGTGTCGTCATCGACGTCACCCGGCCGCGCCAGATCCGCGTCTCCCAGGTCAGCGTCTTCCAAGCCGGCTTCTTCCACGCCGGCTTCGTCCAGGTCGGCCTCGCCCAGATCCGCGTCTCCCAAGCCGGCGTCTTCCACGCCGGCGTCGGCACCATTGAAGTCGCCCTCGACGGTCATGCCCGCGGCCTCCGAGACGGGTTCCGTCTGGCTATCCTCGGATTCCTCGCGGGTATCTGCGCCGTCCGGCACCGGACTCTCGGTGTCGTACTCGCCTCCAGTAGTTGCGCTTGGGGACAGCCGCAGCGCGGCAGCGGCCGCTTGTGGCTGCTCGGTCTCCACCGCCGGCTGTTCGGGTTCGGGTTCGGCCTCGGGTTCAAGGGCCGGCAGCCCCGGCTCGGCAGGCAGATAGCTACGGTCGTAGGCCTTCTCGATCTGTGCCCTCAGCGGGGCATCGAGCGCGTCGGCGAGTCCGGCCAGCCCAACGCCATACAGAAAACCGAGTATCGGTAGGCGCTCCGTCGGCACAAAGACATACGTGGTGTTTCCCTCTGTCCACACGTAATTGGCCGGATCGTAGATGTCGACGTCCTCATAGTCCACGTGAATTGAGGAGAACCCAGCGTAGGCGTTAATCATGGCCAGTAGATTCAGGGGGTTGTCCGGGGTGTCGGAGGACAGATCATATTGACGTGACACGTCCAGCACGTTGTACTCGGTATCGGGTGTCATCTCATCCAAACCCACCCGCGATCCGCCGTACTTGCGGCCTGGGTTGCCGATCAGGACGAAGCTCAACGCACTCGGCGACAGAGCATCTTCGGTTCCGGCGTACTGGTCGAGCCAGTCTTTGGCTACCCGAGCGCCCTGACTGTAGCCGTAGACGATCAGCTGCTCGGATGCATAAGTGCGCAATGCCTCGTCGAGTTCGACCACCCCGGCCGGTCGGTTCAAATACGGATAGGGCACGGCCGTACAGACACGTGGCGCCTCGCACACCACGCCCTGCAAGTCGTCGGCGTTGCCACCCGCGGTCAATGTGTCGACGGTCAGCACCCGGGCGGGACCGGGCGGTAATGCGTCGAATACCGGGGCGTCAGCCGCCGCCGCTGTACCGACGGCCGGCAGCACAACAAGCGGCACCGATGCGATGGCTGCCACCAGACATTTGGCCTGTCGGCGCTGCCGGCGACGAGCCCCTGCCGCAACCTTGCCTACGACCCCCATACGTCCCTCCCGTGGCAGCGAGCATCGTTTGTTGTTAGTACTAACGAGATTACCGGTTCAGGCCGACCATAGGCATCTTTTAAGTGCTGACACGCACGTAACATTCGACGTCCGTGTGCCCCCGGAGCACACCGCAGCGGTTGGCAGCTGAGCTCGATCGGCTGGAAGGTCGTTTTGTCTGAACGCAGTTGGGCAGTAGGAACTACTGGAGGCGACCTGCCACGAAATTCGCCGCTTCCTCGACCATCCCGTTCTCAACGTAGGCGAAGTGCGCCGGGAGATTGAACCCGTTGGAACAGAACGGATCTCCCACCGCACACAGGTCGATCGACTTCGCCCCGTAGGTGCTGCTCATCTGGGGCAGCGGACCACCGCCGCGAATTTCGCGCAGCGGATTCCCGAAGACAGCGACGGCGGCGACATTGTCGGCGACGCCCGGGGGCAACGGGGTGGGGGTAAAGCGGCCGAGTGGCTGCGGGTCAACGGTGATCAGATCGATCACCCCTGCGCCCTGTGAGTTTCCGCCGAGCACGAGCTTGGTTTCAGGACAGTTGTCCGCCATCCACTGCACCCGCCCGGCGGCATTTGCGGCACCCATGGGAGCCGATGAATCGAAGTTGAAACCCGCCGGGTAGTCGACCCCGTAGGCGCCGACGGACCGGCCGCCCATCTTGGCGCGCAAAGAATCGACGAACGCCTCGCCCAGCCATCCCAGGCCCACCGGAGCACCCGTACCGCGTGCGAAGATCACCTCGATGTCGGGGCAAGGATCAGCCGCGGCGACCGGCATAGCGATGGCGGCCTGCAGTATCGCTGTCGGTACTACAGCAATTGCGCCCAGCCGCCCGAGAGCCGATGCGCCCAGCCGCCGAAGAATTCGCCTCACCTGCATTCGTCCATGCTGACACATCGCCGGAAGTAGGCCGACCCAAACCTATCCTGCACTGGCGGTTTCAGCAGATTACGTAGTCGCTGAGCGGGAAAGTGTCGTTCTCGCGGTTGGTCTGGTTAGTCGACGCCGGACGCACCAGTGTCTCCCCGCTCGGGCTGAAGTAATAGGACCGCGCGCGGCCACAGTCGCCTCTGCCGAACACAGTCTTGTCGAGGAGCTTCGACATGCGCTCGCGGAAGAGGGCATTGGCGTCCTCGGTCACCTCGAACGTGGACGCCCCGCGCCGCTGTACCTCACTGAATAGCCGGTCCATGTGCCGCATCTGGTATTCGACCGTGTTGAAGAACGACAGCCCACTGGAGGCGTATGGCCCTGCGAGGCTGAGGAAATTCGGGAAAGCTGGGATCGATACACCTTGGTAAGCCTGGAACCCGTTGTCGCGCCACCACTTTCCAAGGTTCCGGGAATGGCGGCCGATGATCTCGATCGCGGGAATATTCGCCTCCCACAGATCGAAACCGGTCGCCAAAACCAAGGTGTCGATCTCGGACTTGGTCCCGTCACAGGCGACGATACCGTCAGGGGCGATCCGCTCGATACCCGCTGACTGAAGATGAACGTTCGGCCTGGCGAACATCCGGTAATAGGAATTCGAGTAAGTCGGCCGCTTGCACCCGAAGTCGTAGTCCGGCGTCAGCTTCGCGCGCAGTTCCTTGTCCCGGATCGACACGAATCGCAACGCCTGCGACAGATAGGAAGCCCCGACATTGAGCTGGCGGAAATATTTGAAGTTCAGCACCGACAGGATCATCATCGCTTCGAGGTTGATGTCGGTGGTGAAGCGGAACGCGCGCTGCACGAAAGGCAGCCGGGCAAACAGCCGGCGCAGGAACATCGGGATCGAGAAGTCCAGCTTGGGCACGACGTGGATGGGCGTGCGCTGGTACACCGTGAGCTCAGCCGCAGTCTTGGTCAGCTGCGGGATCAGTTGAACAGCTGTGGCGCCGGTCCCGATCAACCCAATCCGCTCGCCGTCGGGTGAGTAGTCGTCGTCCCAGTCAGTGCTGTGGATGATGCGGCCCGCGAAATCGTTGATTCCGGGGATGTCCGGGGTGTGCGGCTGCGACAGGTACCCGGTGGCGGTGATCAGGAATCGCGCCGACAGCGTTTCACCGTCAGACAGCGAAACTTGCCAGAGCTGGGCGTCTTCGTCCCAGCGTGCGCCGTCGACCGGGCTGTTGAATCTCATGTGTCGCCGGACGTCGTACTTGTCGGCGACATGGTCGGCGTAGTCCTTGAGCTCCGACCCCGGCGCATAGAGCCGAGACCAGTTGGGGTTCGGTTCGAACCAGTACGAGTAGGTTGGCGACGGGATGTCGACTGCCAAACCCGGGTAGTGGTTGACGTGCCAGGTCCCACCCAGATCGTCCTCGCGATCCAAGATCAGGATGTTCTCGTAGCCCATCCGCTTGAGCTGGATCGAAGCACCCATTCCGCCGAACCCGGCGCCCACGACGATTACGTCGAACTGCGGCACACCCATGGCTTAAACGCTACCTCACAGCAAATCGGACATCAGCGATAGAACCTCCAGGCGACTGACCTCGCGCCGTACGCAGCCGACGATGCCCTGACACCACACAGCCCCGGAGCGGGCCCCGGGGATGTGTGGGTGAACGTTCAAAATGTCGTCGACGGGCGCCGAGTAGCCGGTTACTCCGAGTCAGACGAGTCGGAGGACCCTGAATCACTCGACGAGGCATCATCCGAGGAGTCGGAGGCGCCGGCACCTCCGTCATCACCGGCGTCGGCTGCAGCTGCGGCAGCCTCCGCAGCCTCAGCGGCTTCCGCCTCTGCGGCTTCAGCCTCGGCAGCCTCCGCCTCAGCGGCTTCAGCCTCGGCAGCCTCCACCTCAGCGGCTTCAGCCTCGGCAGCCTCCGCCTCAGCGGCTTCAGCCTCGGCAGCCTCCACCTCAGCGGCTTCAGCTTCAGCAGCCTCCACCTCTGCAGCCTCCACCGCGACGGCTTCGGCCTCGGACTCAACAGCAGCGTCATCAACAGCAACGTCATCAACAGCAGCGTCATCAACAGCAGCGTCGTCCTCCACCGACGCCGTGTCGGTGTCCACGCCGGCGGCCTCCTCGTCTTCTCCCGTGCTGGCGGTGCTGTCGGTGCTGACCGACGTCACCTCTGTGACCTCCTCGACGGGTTCGGCGACCTCCGCCGCGGCGGCGGGAGAGTCGGCGTCCTCGTCCTCAACGACCGCGGGTGCTGCGACAGCTGCCGCCGACACCGCGAACGACTTGTTGTCGTAGCGGCTGTAGCCCTTTTCGACCGATCTCCGCAGTGATGCCTCCTGCGACTTGAGGAAGGGGAACAACGTCACCAACGGAAGTTCCTCGGCTTGTACGAGGTAGGTAGTCGTGCTGCCGCCCTCGCTGTTTACCTCCACCTCGATGTTTGTCGCGGGTACTTCGGACAGGTCCTCGAACATCACCGGTATGTGCCCGACGATCGCGCCGGCGATCGAGTTGATCACCGCCGTGAAGTGCCACCAGCGATCCGGGAAGTCGTGCGTTCCGTCGAACTCGGCAACGACGACCGAGACGTCGTACTTCGTTTCCGGCGCCGGCCTGTAGGTGTAGTCATACTGGGAGTTGTACTTCGCCCTATCGATCACGTCCTGCCGGCTGGAGTCGGCCACCACGATGAAGCTGAGCTGGTCTGCGTCGGGTGCGTTGGCATCGGCGTCCAGCTCGCGAAGAACCTCGTTGACCACGAGCGAGCCCGCCGACAACCCGACCACGGTGACCTTCTCGCCCGGCCCCGCCAGGCGATCAAGGGCCGAATCTATCTCGGTGTTCAGGTTCCCAATGCCCACCCCGATCGAATCGCCCAGGCTCAGCCCGCCGCTCGATGGAGCATGCTCTGCCGGCCAGTAAACGCTGACACGTTCCTGGCCCTGCAGCGCGCCGCCGAGTAGCTGAGCCATCACCAGGTCGTGCAAGGTCGACGTCTCCAACCCCCCGACCACGAGAGCGGAGTTGCTGCCCCAGGCGCCGGTCGCGGTGCTGACAGCCAGGGCGGAAGAGGCAAAGAGGGTGCCGCAGGCAACACCCGCTTTGCGAATCGCAGTACGCATGGTTACTCCAGGTTTAGAAGCAGGTCGAGTGTTAGCCGTGATCGGCATGAGATTAATCATATTGCTTCACGAAGCAATCGGACAGCAAAATCTCAATAAGGCATCAGGAAGCATTTCTAGCAAACCATTTGCATATTGCTGTAATCCGCTGATCGCGACACGGTTTTGGCGCCCGGGGGCGCCCCGTGCAATACTCATCGAACGGCCCCAGCTAGCGAATTTGCAAGAAAACATGCAGTTTATGCAGTTCAGCGCGTTAGCTACTGCCGAACAGAAAAGCTAACAACAACAATTACATGAATGTCATTAATGACGGGTAAATTTCCTTCCCCAGTTGGCTCGACGTTGCTGGCACCCGCCATGCAAAAAAATAAGAAATCTTCTTCCCGCCTACTCGCGGCCCACCATTACGGCCGCGGAACCGGGGGGTGAACGGAGACGTCGAAATGTGGCTGTTTTTTGCCGATGTGATCGCCCGGCGCGTGTGCAGAACTGATTTCGGGCATGTCGGCCTGCGCTTGGAGCAAACACCTCGAGTGGAGTGTTCCTACCGCGATGGATCGTGGTCTCGGCGGCGCCGACAGCCCACCCGATCGGACTCCGAGCTCGCCGGCAAAGTCAGCGCGCCCCGCCTACGCGCCCCGCGACCCTTCTGATGCTCTGTGGCCCAACAGATCCGGGGTACGAATCACTTTCTCGGGTCCGGCGGGACGAGCAGTCC